>CAXGOF010000099.1:0-6537 GCA_964011335.1 uncultured bacterium | reverse complement strand
TAAAGTTGCTGCCTAAGTTGCTTGAGATATCCCAATGGACGCCGAAAACGGTGTCATCGGCGGCTTGTCAAGAAGTGGTGCTTACGGGTGACGATGTCGATTTGTCACAAATCCCTGTTTTGACCACTTGGCCAGATGATGCCGGACCGTTTATCACTTACCCCTTATGTGTTACTAACGATCCGGAGTCAGGTCGCCGTAATTTGGGAACTTACCGTTTGCAGGTGATGTCGAAAAACACCACCGGCTTTCATTCGCATCGCCATAAAGACGCGCGCCGCCATTTGCAGAAAGCTGAGGCGAAGGGCAATCGTATTCCGGTTGCCGTAGCAATTGGGGCTGACCCAGCAACTTGTTTTGCAAGTGTGATTCCAGCACCGCCGGATATCGATGAGCTATTGATTGCGGGTTTTCTGCGCAATAAAGCAGTAGAATTGGTGGATTGCAAAACCGTACCGTTACAAGTTCCGGCTAGTGCCGAAATCGTTTTAGAGGGATGGGTGGATCCTACTGAGTTAGTCGTCGAAGGTCCGTTTGGCGATCATACTGGCTTTTATAGCCTTGCTGATGATTACCCGGTGTTTCACGTCGAGTGCATTACTCATCGCAAAGATCCGATTTATCACACCACCTTAGTGGGCCGTCCACCGCAAGAAGATTGCTGGATTACAGCGGGTATCGAACGTATTTTGTTGCCGGTATTGCAAAAGCAGTTCCCGGAAATACTTGATTACCGCATGCCGTTTGCTGGTGTTGCGCATAATTTGATGTATATTAAGATTGATAAACAATACCCAGGTCATGCGCGCAAAATCATGAATGCTATTTGGGGTTTAGGACAGGCGATGTTCACAAAAGTGATTGTAGTAGTGGATGGCGACGTCGACATCCACAGTGATGAAGAAGTGGCATGGGTAGTGCTTAATAACATCGATCCGCAACGTGACCTCGAATTCACTATGGGACCCATGGAGGTCCTGGATCATGCCTCACGCGCCGCGTGTTATGGCTCTAAAGTTGGTATCGACGCAACGCGTAAAATGCCTGAGGAAGGCTTCACTCGTGAGTGGCCTGATGCCATCGTCATGTCAGACGAAGTTATTGAAAAAGTAAATGACAATTGGAAGAACTATGGTTTTTAATCGCATTACCCTGTTAATCCTTTTAAGTCTCTCTTCTTGTGCTACCCAGCGCGCACAAATCAGCTCTGCTGAATTGCGCAACCACGTTAGTTGGTTGGCGGCTGATGAACAAGAAGGCCGTGCTGCGGGCTCGCTAGCAGCTGCTCGTTCTGCTGTTTACTTAACGCGTCATCTTAATGCTGCTGGCTTGATTCCAGCGGGTGATAACGGCACTTATTTTCAGTATTTCGATATTCCTGCTCCAGCAATCGAAGGTGCTTCTACTTTAACGATTGGCAACGATATTTTTGACGTGACGACCCTTAGCGCTTCGCCTGCTGAAAGGCACAACGCTCCTTTAGTGTTTGCTGATGCCGACGATGTCGAGGAGAAGATCGTGTTGATGAAGAGTGATGGCGAGATTCGTGCTGAAGTTCGTGAAGCTGCTGCCAACGGGGCGGTGGCTGTGATTCTTGCGAGCGATGAGGCCATTGCTTTTGACGCAGTGCCAGGCAAGTTGCCCATCGCTGTGGTTATCGTTGATAAGCAGCACTATGAGAATCTTGCGCTTGATGTGTTTAACGGTGTTGTGCAAGTTGAAGTTAAAGCAGATATCCAAAAGCAAATGAAGCGTGCGCGTAACGTATTAGCTTTGTCACCGGGTACTAGCGGTGAGATGATTACTATTGGCGCACACTTTGATCATCTCGGTTGGGGTGGAGAAGGTTCTCTCTCGCCGGGTGTTCATGCTATTCATAATGGTGCTGACGACAACGCTAGTGGCACAGCGATGGTTCTTGAATTGGCTGAAATGTGGGGTGCTAATCTCGGTGGTCCATTGCCGCGTGAACGTGGAGTATTGTTCTGCTTCTGGTCGGCTGAAGAGCGAGGTCTACTTGGCTCCGACTACTGGGTAGAAAACCCAACCATCCCTCTAGGGCGCGTCTTGGCTAACATTAACCTCGATATGGTTGGGCGTGTTGGCGAGTCGAAAATCACAGTGGGTAGCGCATCCACCGGCGATTGCTTTGCCTCGGCTCTTGAAGCTATGCAAACTTACTACGCCACTAGCGAAATTGACTTTAAGCTAAATATCATGAGCGGTAGTTTGCCAGGTGGCGGCGGGTCGGACCACATGAGTTTTCACAAGAAATCAATACCCGCGATTTTCTTTTTTTCTGGTCTACATTCGGACTACCACAAACCGAGTGACGATGCCGAGAAGTTGGCATACCGAGAAATGGCGATATTGGCTAATGGCCTGGCCGAATTTATCGGCGAGTTGCAACGCGTCGACGGTGGTTTTGAATACCACAAGCCGCAAGTAGCTGTTGATGAGAATGGCGAAGTGCGGCATGTTGCTCGCGCGAACGTTTGGTTCGGCTCGATCCCTGATTACGGCGCCGAGCCATTAGATGGTGGCATGCAACTTTCAGGAACCAGTCCAGGAAGTCCGGCAGAAAAATCTGGTTTGCAAGGGGGTGATATTCTTAAGCAGGTAGGGGATGTCGTCATTTTCGATATCTATGACTTCATGGATGGCTTGGCGGTCTTCGCCGATGGCGAGACCGTGACTGTTAAGTACTTGCGCGACGACGAACTGCAAACTACCGAGCTAACTTTCTTTCCGCGACCCGCTGGTAACACCGGACGTCCTCATTAATGAAGTACTGCTATCCGTTAGTTCTTATTGCGCTTGCCGCGTGTGCCGGACCTGCGGATAGCGAAGTCGCGCATCCTTTGCCTAATGTGGTGCTGTTCATTGTCGACGACCTTGGATGGCAAGATACCTCGGTCCCGTTTACTCTAGAAGCCACTGCTTATAACCAGTGGCACCACACTCCAGCTCTAGAGCAATTAGCAAGTCGTGGTGTTCGCTTTAGCAATGCGTATTCGACTAGCCCGGTGTGCACGCCAACACGCACGGCTATCTTGAGTGGCTTGCATCCGGCCGCGACTAATATTACCGACTGGACTTTATACGCGGACAAAGATTTTTCGCGACCAATGGGCGCGTTGCAAGATCCGCAATGGAATAAAGTAGGCCTAGAAGTAAGAGATAGTCTGCTGCCGCGCATGCTGCAGCGTCAAGGTTATCGCACCATTTATATCGGCAAAGCGCACCTAGGCGCTATTGGCACGCAAGCCGCTGATCCATTAGCTATCGGCTTTGAGCGTAATATTGCCGGACACGCTGCCGGTGGACCGGGCTCATATTACGGCACTGACAGCTATGGCAATAACAAATCGGGGCCATGGGGCGTTCCTGACCTTGAAGAATTTCATGGTAGCGATGTCTTCTTGACGGAAGCATTAACTCTTAAGGCCGAACAGGAATTAGAGTTAGCTGCTCATCACCAGCAGCCCTTCTTTTTGCAAATGGCGCAGTATGCAGTGCATTCGCCTATTCAAAAAGACCCGCGTTTCTTTAAATACTTTAAGAGCAAAGGCCTCGATGATAAAGAAGCTGCTTATGCTAGTTTAGTAGCCGGCGTTGATGCTAGCATGTTGCGTATTCTTGACAAACTTGAAGAACTGAACTTGTCTGATAATACACTAATTATCTTTTGTTCAGATAATGGCGGACTATCTGCGCATTCTCGGGGCGTCACTCCTTTAGGCACATCGAAAGATACGCACAACCAGCCACTGCGTTCTGGAAAAGGGTCCGGCTATGAAGGCGGCATTCGCGTGCCTCTTATTCTAGCGTGGGCTGGAGCAAGCCGCCCAGGTTATGAACTGCCGGCGGATTCAATGTTGCCGTTTGTAACTTTGTCAAATGATTTGTATTCCACTATTGCCGATGTTGCGCAAATACCTCGCGGTTGGCGCCACGTTGACGAGAATGAGCATGCTGCTTCATTGTGGCCGATCATCGCCGGTAAATTAGGCATGGTGCAGCGGCCAATGGCCTGGCACTACCCACACAAGTGGGGGCCATCGGGCGACCGTTACGAACCTTTCACTGCGTGGCGCGAAGGTTACTATAAATTGATTTATTGGTATGAAACTGAACAATTTGAACTTTACAACCTTCAAAACGATATCGGTGAGAGTAATGATTTAATAAACTCGCATTCAGAAATAGCGCAGCGCCTAGCAAATAATTTGCAACAATGGATGACTGCGGTTAACGCACAACTCCCGCTCCAAAAAGCGGATGGCAAAATGTTGCCGGTACCTACTTTATAGATTTAAGTAGCTGTTCGAACTGACTACGATTCAAAAACTGAGGGTCGCCTGCGAGCATAATGCTCATGTGTCGGCCGCGGTATTCAAAAAAAGCCGAGTAGACGTGGCTAAGGTCAGCTTCTTCTTCGGCGCGCCCCTCTTCGTAGGTCACTGGAAGAGGTTGCTCTTGGAAGCCAACGGGTACAGTGAAACTTACGGGCTCTGTCTCGTGAGATTCTAAGCGCGTGATTTGCAAGCCCGGAAACGAGTTGCCCATCCGATTTTCAGCTTCTTCCTTGCTGAACGGGGTCGACTGCTGATGAAGGATCAATTGCGATAGAACCTTACGTGTGTCCTCTTGGATGTAGACCAGCAACGCGTCTTGCTTGTTTTCATCCGTATACATCGCGAAGGTCGGCGTGAAATCGCTAGGGATGTCGATATCGATGAGCAGTTGTTGCATTTCAGCGATATTCTCTGCTCCCTGAGTCGGTGCGAGATTAGTAGCTACCCACCTCCATCCCATGTAGGCAGAGCCGAATAGTAACAGTACAACGGCTAGACAGCCCCAGGCAAACATCTTGGCGACACTCATTGTGCAAAATTATAACTCATCTATTGTTTGAAACCAAGCGCACAGCGAAGATATGACTCATGACTGAGAACACATCCCCGACTGAATTAACTCGTCACAGTAACGAAAGCGGCGAACTTGTCCCACGACAAATACCGAGCCTTGAAGAATGCTACCCGTCAAGCGAAAAAATGAGCAGCACTGTGTCTCACGGTGGCTTTGATTTTGAAGTGCCGTTTCGTCGTATTCATCTGACGAATGGTGAGCACTACGATGCGTATGACACTACCGGACCACAGGGACTCGATCCGCGCGAAGGTTTGGCGCCGTTGCGTGCTGCATGGATTGCCGAGCGCCTCGAGCGTGGCGACGAAAACTTTTCGCAAATGCACTATGCGCGCAAAGGTGAGATAACAGCTGAGATGGCGTTTGTGGCTGCGCGTGAGAAGCGCGATCCTGAATTTGTGCGCGAAGAAATCGCGGCAGGGCGTGCGGTTATTCCGGCGAATATCAAACACCCGGAACTCGAGCCGGTAATCATCGGCCGCAAGTTCCGTACTAAAATTAATGCTAATATCGGAAACAGTGCGACGCACTCTTCGATATCCGAGGAAGTGGAAAAATTGCAATGGTCCATTATGTGGGGTGCCGATACCGTAATGGATTTGTCGACCGGGCATAACATTCACGAAACACGTGGATGGATTATGCGTAACTCACCTGTGCCCATCGGTACGGTGCCAATCTACCAAGCGCTTGAAAAAGTGAATGGTGTTGCCGAAGACTTGACTTTAGATTTGTTCATTGACACCCTCGTCGAACAAGCCGAACAGGGGGTAGATTACTTTACGATCCACGCAGGCGTTCTTATCAAGTATGTGCCAATGACTGCCAAGCGTACTACAGGCATTGTGTCGCGCGGTGGCTCGATTATGGCTTCGTGGTGTTTGCATCACGAAAAAGAAAACTTTTTATACACCGGCTTCGAAAAGATTTGTGAAGTCATGAAGAAGTACGATGTCACCTTTAGTTTGGGTGATGGCTTGCGCCCGGGTTGTTTGGCTGACGCTAATGACGAGGCTCAATTTGGCGAGCTTAAAACTTTGGGCGAGCTGACTCAAATTGCTTGGAAGCATGATGTGCAGGTGATGATTGAAGGTCCTGGGCACGTGCCAATGGACAAGATTAAAGAGAACATGGATAAGCAACTTGAAGAGTGTTTTGAGGCACCGTTCTATACTTTAGGGCCATTAGTTACTGACATCGCTCCGGGCTATGATCACATTACTTCAGGTATTGGCGCCGCGCAAATTGGTTGGTACGGTACAGCGATGCTGTGCTATGTGACTCCTAAAGAGCACCTTGGCTTGCCAAATAAGGACGACGTGAAAGCCGGCGTCATTACTTACCGCATCGCCGCTCATGCTGCGGACATAGCTAAAGGCATAGAAAACGCCGATGCGCGTGACAATGCTTTGTCTAAGGCGCGTTTCGATTTCAGGTGGCGTGACCAATTCAATTTGGCACTCGATCCAGTAACGGCATATGCTTATCATGACGAGACACTGCCGGCTGACTCGGCTAAAGAGGCGCATTTTTGCTCGATGTGTGGACCAAAGTTTTGCTCGATGCGTATTTCTGGGGACATCCGCGAATTGGCGGCTAAGCAAG
>CAXGOF010000098.1:0-6548 GCA_964011335.1 uncultured bacterium | reverse complement strand
AGAGCGCGAAGACCCATGAGGTGTAAATCGATTGGACGGTCGCCAAACACGCATCCGCCAGGCAGCGAAACGACCGCCGCTTGTCTACGCGCTAGCAACGGCCCAAGCACACAAATTGAAGCGCGCATGCGGCGCACGATGTCATAAGGCGCCTCAACCACCGCTTGATCGGTAACCTCATATGTTAAATCACCCCCGTTTTGGCTGGCATCTACCCCCAATTCGCGTAGTAGGAGCAATATTGTGTCGACATCGCGCAACTGTGGAACGTTACCAAGAGTGCCTTTGCCATCGAGTAACAGCGTTGCAGCCAACATCGGCAAACAAGCATTCTTTGAGCCTGATATCTCGACCGAGCCCCGAAGGCGCTGGCCACCGATAATTTTGAAGGAATCCATGGGTACCAAGTTTGACTAAACTATAGGGGTATTTGTAGAATATTTGACCCTAATAATCAATCCCCCATTCACATCAACTTAATCGTGGAAGCACAAACAGTAAACACCTCCCAGGTCGACGAATTTTTCGCCGACATGCCATCCTCTCCTAGCGCGCTTTTATCAAGCCGTGAGACTCTGCTTACTAGCACCGAAGTTATCAGCAAGATAGACGAGAAAGCCCGCCAAGCTCGTGAAGCTGATAACCACCAATCTGCTGCTATTGCGTCATGGCTAGCGGGCGATTACACCAATGCTATTTCAGCAGCGAATAAACTTGATGCTAGCGCTGAAATGACATCGTTCATTCTTGGTTCATCTTACCTAGAGCTAGACCAGCGCGACCCTGCTGCTGAAGTTCTTAATGGCAAACATACTACTGGTGATCAAGCTCTTAACGCTCTGTCTTTGCAGTCAATGCTTTGTTCACGCAACACCGATGGCTTTGAAAAAGTTTTTGCTAAAGCCAAGTTAAATGAAGCCGATAAGCTTTACTTCACTGGCCGTCAAAAAGAACTCGAGCGCGAATACGAAATGGCCTGTGATTTTTACGAGCAAGCACTCGAACTAAACAAGCACCACACTAACGCGCGTTTCCGTTTAGCTTTTCGCGCCGACTTGCACGGCGACGATCGCACAGCTATTCGTCACTACGAGGCCTTTAACGAACATCTACCTATTCCTGTAGCAGCGTTAATCAACCTTGGTTTGATTTATGACGATAATAACGATTATGAGCGTGCTTGCGGCTGCTTCAGTGCAGTGCAACGCCGCGATCCTTCGAACAAGCTAGCAAAAATGTACTTCACCGATGCGCATGATTCACTGAACATGTTCTACGATGAAAACGCCGAGCTAAAAGAGGATCAAATGATGAAGGTGCTTCGTACTCCAATCACCGACTTCGAGTTATCGGTTCGCGCGCGCAACTGCCTGACAAATATGGGCATTAAAACTCTGGCGGACTTAGTTTCTTGCGCTGAAGCAGACATGCTCGAATGGAAAAACTTCGGAGAAACGTCGCTCAGCGAGATCAAGCGCCTGCTTGTGCAAAAAGGCCTACGCCTTGGAATGCGTCGTGACGATGGCAGCTTCATGGTACCAGACGATTTCGATGCTGCACTTTCAATTAACCTGGAAGAAGAGTTGAAGTGGATGGGCCCATTAACGGGCGAGCAGAAAGAAGCTCTCGAATTACAAATCTCAACATTGAACTTGTCTGTTCGTTGCCATCGTGCCTTAGTCGAACGCTTGAATCTAAAACGCATTGGCGATGCTCTGCTTTACTCAGAAGAGGATTTATTGGGCATGCCAAACTTTGGCATCACCTCACTAAACGAGTTGCAACTTAAACTCAAAGACTATAGTCTTCGTCTACGCTCAGGCCGTGGCGAAGAAGCTTTCTTGGGCTAAGTAGTGTTTGAGTTCATCAATGGCCACGTTCATGCGATCGGACGTGGCTATGTTGTTTTAAAGGCTAACCGTGTCGGCTACAAGCTACTTGCGTCATCGCGCTGCATCGAGCATTGCCAGCATCATCTTGACTCTAAAAAAGAACTTCTGCTCCTGTGCCATTTAGCTGTTAGTGAAACTTCACAAACGTTATTTGGTTTCGAGAATGAGACCGAACGCTCATTGTTCCGGCGCTTGATTTTAGTGAATGGTGTCGGGCCAAGCACAGCAATTACTTTATTAAGTTCGCTACCACCTGACGCGATGATGCGCGCCATTCTCGAAGGCGATGTTAACTCCTTGCTGAAGATGAAAGGCGTCGGCAAGAAAACCGCGGAGCGCTTAATCGTTGAATTGCGTGACCATCTAGACGATATCTTTTCTGGTGGCGATCAAAACACAACTGCTTCTAGCGAAGGCGTGCATAAGAGTGATTTAGTACGCGTCCTAACTCAACTTGGCTACAGTAAACAACTAGCCACCAGCAGCGCCGCACGAGCCATTTCAGAGCTTGGCGACGACTGCGATTTTCAAGAATTACTCCGCTGCGCTTTGCAGTCCTAACTAATGCCCACATCACGAATTGCTATTCTCATGGGGTCTGATTCAGACTTCCCACGCCTCGAGCCTTGCGTTGCGACTTTAAAAGACTTTGATATCACGCCAATAGTACGCGTGCTGAGTGCACACCGCACTCCTGTCGAAGCTTGTGAATTCGCTTCATCTGCGCGGGCCAACGGTATTGAAACCATCATCTGTGCTGCAGGAGGTGCTGCTCATCTTGCTGGCGTCATTGCTGCTCACACCACGTTACCGGTTATTGGTATTCCGCTAGACAACCCACCGCTCGGTGGGCTCGATGCGCTACTAGCAACGGTGCAAATGCCCGGTGGTGTACCTGTCGCCACTGTAGGTGCTGGGCGCGGTGGCCCAATAAATGCTGCTCTGACTGCATTACGCATTCTTGGTGTCAGCGACAGCGAGATGGCCGCCAAGCTCGACACCTTTGTTGCTACACAACATGACCGTGTGCTTGACAAAGATGCCAAATTACAAGGCCTGATTTAATCAATTCTTAGAATTTGTAGATCTTGAACTGTTGACACATTTCAAGAACCTCGGCGCGAATTCCTGCAAGGGAGTTCGTGTCTTCTGTATTGCGCAAGGTGCGGTCGATAAATTCAGCAACGCGATTCATATCGTCTTCTTTAAAGCCACGGGTTGTAACAGCAGGTGTACCGACACGAATACCAGAAGTTAACATGGGCTTTTCCGGATCAAACGGAATCAGGTTTTTATTTACGGTGATTCCTGCGGCATGCAAGGCATCTTCGGCGATTGCGCCAGTGATGCCAGGGCCATCAGGGCCACGCAAATCAACCATCATTAAATGGTTATCGGTACCACCCGAAACTAAGCGGTATCCGCGAGCACTTAATGCCGCGGCTAAAGTTTGCGCGTTATCAATGACTTGTTGTTGATACTGCCTAAACTCTGGGCGCAAGGCTTCGCCGAAAGCAATCGCCTTGCCGGCTACAGAATGCATTAGCGGACCACCTTGTATGCCGGGGAACACTGCTGAGTTAATTTGCTTAATCCATTCTTTAGTAGCCACTATCGCACCACCGCGCGGACCGCGCAAAGTCTTGTGAGTCGTCATCGTGCAAACATCGGCATAAGGAACAGGCGAAGGATGGAGCCCAGCGGCGACGAGTCCGGCAATGTGCGCCATGTCGACCATAAATCTAGCGTCAATCGATTTTGCTATATGCGACAAGCGCTCGAAGTCTATGGTGCGAGAATAAGCCGATGCCCCTGCCAACAAAAGTTGTGGGCGAACTTCTTGCGCTTGCTTCTCGAGTGCATCGTAATCAATACGTTCTTCGCTTTTGGAAACACCGTAATGCGTAAAATTGTAGTAAGCGCCAGAGGCGTTTTTGGGATGGCCGTGAGTCAGGTGCCCACCATGATTCAAGTCCATGGCCAAAACAGTATCGCCAGGATTCAACAAAGCTAGCATGGCGGCTTGATTCGCCTGAGAACCACTCGAACATTGGACGTTCGCCCCATAGGCAGAAAATAATTCTTTTAGCCGCTCTTTCGCCAAATCCTCAACAACGTCGACGTGCTCGCATCCACCGTAGTAACGGCGATTAGGGTATCCCTCAGCGTACTTATTCGTCAGAGTAGAACCAAGCGCTTCGAGTACTGCTTGCGAGGTTTGGTTCTCGCTAGCGATTAACTCAATACCGTTTTCTTGGCGCTGCCATTCGTTGAGCAGGCAGGCGTGAACTTGAGGGTCTTGACTAGCGGTCAAAGGGTATGGGGAATCACTCATGGTTACGATAGGATAGTGTCATATGCCTGTTAGCCCAATACCATCGACCCTCTTCTTTTTAGCAACACTACTATTCGGTAGTTGCCAAAAGCAAGCTGGGGCAGTTTCGCAGATTACGCCGCCACTAACAGCTAGTCCGGAGCGGTTACAGTTTGACACGATTCAATATGGCCAAAAAGCAACAGGCACCTGGGTCCTTAAAAATACTAGCGGTAGTGACGTTGTCGTGCGGCGTATAGGCCCCTTTTCGTGCCAATGTGTTACTGCAAATCTGCGGCTACCGCAACGTAGTGACAGTTTGCGCCCTTTGCGTGGCGACATTATTAATCTCACGATTCTCCCGGACGAGACTGCCGAAATCGTCTTCACACTCGATACTGCGCGTTACCGAAAACCCGTATCCCGCAAAATCGGTTCGATCCCTATCGTCTTTGCCCAGCACCCAGGCATGGTTCTAGAATGGGCAGCCGACATTTATACACCGTTCGTCATATCACCCTGGTCGATTCAACTCGGCAACATCGGCTTGCGACAACAAGCGAGTGGCCGTGCTGTGGTTGCCGCGCACGATGCCAACGAGTTCATCCTTGATATCGATGGTGAATACCATGGTTGGCATGTCAAAAGCAACGCCGTCGTGCTCGAAGATCATCAACGCTCAGCGTATGAAGTGATTTTCACGGCTCCCGCTGAAATGCCTGAGGGGCAATTCAGTCAAAACTTTAGTTTCAAGACGAACCTTCCCGACGCACCAGCTGTCAAAATAAATGTTCAGGGCGTCTCCCGGCCTGATATTTATGTGCAACCACAACGCTTACTCTTTGACCCTTCGCGTGACATACTGAGTCAAGAATTCGTGATTGTACAAACCGCCGTCGGCCAAGTAGCTCCGAAACTCGATAGCAGAGCATTCGCTGAGCTAGGATTCGAACTAGAGTATTCAAGCAACTCTGACGAGTTGGTGTCCATCTATAAAATAAATTATATTGGCATACCTGAAGCCGAAGGCACTAACGGCACGCTTAAAATCATAACCAAATACGATACGCAGCCAAGCATTGCTCTAAGCTACACCATACTACCTCAACGTTAACATGAAAAACCTCTTATTACCCTGTTTACTCATTTGCACTGCCTTTGTTGGTTGCAGTGATTCAACAGAACAGCAACAGCAACAGCTTAACGTTGTGCTAGTAAGTATCGACTCTGTGCGCCGCGATCATTTAGGCATTTACGGACACCGTCCACGTTACGCACCCGAAGTTGCAATAAGTCCACACATTGATGCATTGGCCCAAGAAGGCGTGGTTTTCGACGATGCGTTTACGACCACTTCTTGGACATTGCCTGCGCACATGTCATTGATGACCGGACGATCCGACCTAGCACACGGAGTACTGACTGACCGTTTTCACCGCGACCCACAACATCGCACTTTAGCGCAAGAGTTTTCAGCAGCAGGCTACGCGACTGCCGGCTACTATTCTGGCCCATACCTGTCCGGAAAATACGGCTTCGATGCAGGCTTTGAAACCTACCAATCCGGAATGATCTCTAATGACGACTTCATCGAAATGGTCATCGACAACAACGCTAAGCTCAAGGCACAAGGACGTGAGCCTATGGACAAGCAAATGATTGCGCAGCTACGCGACCGCATGTCACACTGGGATATCACTTCGCCCAAAGTTAACGCACTCGCGGAAGCCTTTATTGACCAATCTGATGACGAACCCTTCTTTTTGTTTGTCCACTATTTCGATGCACACTACGATCACATACCACAGTCCATTAACGCGCAACTAGCTCAATTATTTGACCCAAGCTACAGCGGTGACTTCGACGGCAGTAATTGGTATTTTGACTCGCGAGTAATGGATTTGTCTCCGCCGTATGAACGTCATATTCCTGAGCGTGACTTAAATCACGTCATTGCTAATTATGATGCCGAAATCAATTGGGTGGATCACCATATTGGAAAGCTAATAGATAAATTGAAAGAAAAGGGCGTCTGGGACAACACCATTATTATGGTCGTTGCTGACCACGGCGACGAGTTTTTTGAACACAACAGTATTGGTCACCGTTCGACTTTGTTTGCCGAGCAAGTGCGGATCCCTATGGTCCTTCGCGCGCCAAACATGCCTACTGCAGGTTCGCGCATCAGCAATATCAGCCGTATTTACGATGTGGCCCCGACTCTCCTTGATCTCGCAACCAATAAATCGCTACTCGGTGCCGAAGGCGAAAGCTTATCCGCCGATATTAACGGCGACACCATAAGCCGTAGTGTATTTCAAAACATTTTCTCTGGTGGAGAT
>CAXGOF010000097.1:0-6679 GCA_964011335.1 uncultured bacterium | reverse complement strand
TGTTGATGTCGACACCGATGACCTGGGCGAGGCCCATGATGGCGAGAATGGCAGCGTTTTGCACCTTGCTGACATACATCACATCGACATTGACCACGCCTGTGGTGGCGTCAATGCTTGTTCAACTTGCCATATCGTTATCCGCAGCGACGAAAGTGGGTTCGATCCGGCAGAGGAAGAGGAAGAAGACATGCTCGACAACGCGCCGGGGCTCACGCTCACTAGCCGTCTCGCTTGCCAAGCAGTGGCGAACGGCAGTTGCGACGTAATTGTTGAGATCCCTGCATGGAACCGTAACAAAGTTAAAGAGGTGCATTAATGCAACTAAACTGGAACAACGTCGACGACATCGCTATTGAGTTATATGAGGGTGACCCCGACTACAACCCCTTGCAAATTCGCTTCACCGATTTGATCGAACGCATTTTGTCGCTACCGGGGTTCATCGGCGAACGCGACAAATGCAACGAAAAAGTACTCGAAGCCATTCAAATGATTTGGCTTGAAGAGTTTAATGATTCTTAGTAGCGATTACCTTTTCAGAGGCTAAGGCGAAAGCAGCCTCGATCGTCGAAAGCTTATCGTCGTCACTGCGCTCAAGAATGCTTGCAATCGTTTCGCCAATTTCTGCAATCTTTTGCGGGCAACTATTCTCGTTAGTCTGAAGATTGTGGCTACCCTCGATCAAAGCGCCGGCGTTTAGCGCAAAGTCAGGCAGGAACGTAATGTTATTTTCCTTTAACAAAGCGGCCTGTGAATCGTGACCAAGAGTGTTGTTGGCGACCCCTGCGACAATGCTTGCTTGGATCCTCGGAATCGATACGTCATGGATAGTGCCGCCCATCGCGCACGGCACTAACACATCACAACTAGTAGACAATATTTTCGACGGCGGCACAATAGTGACACCAATATTTTGAGCGAGAGCGATTTTGCTCGAATCAGCATCAGCGCCGATAACACGCGCGCCTAATTCAAGAAAGCGTTTAGCTAGCGAAACTCCAACGGCACCTAAGCCCTGAATTGCTATTGTGGTTTCTTCTACCTGCAATTCGCTACGTAATTCCAGAGCACGCAAAATGCCATGCATCGCGCCTTCCGCGGTGGCATCACCAGCAGATTGCATGCGGCCATCAACACCAAAATGAGCGATGTATTGCGTTTCTTCCATCAGCACTTGTTGATCATCGCTAGTAAAGCCGGCATCAGGGCCTGCTCGATAAATACCACCTAGACCTTCAATGTGCCGGCCGAGAACGCGTATGGCAGCAGTCCTATCGTTGATGCTATTCGAGATGACCACCGTTTTCGCGCCACTACCCTGCACCCCCGCCAACGCGCATTTATAAGTCATAATTCGCGACAATCGCAAAGCATCGAATAAAGCATCGCGCTCGCTACGGTAATTAAAAATTCTAATGCCACCAAAAGCCGGCTGTGGGTCAAGCGCGTGGATGGCAATCCATGCCCTTAGCCCTGACGGTGCATCTTGCACTGCCAGAATTTGTTCGTGGCCTTCAAAGGCCATTGTTTCGAGAAGTTCCAATTTAGAAGGAAGATGTTTATCACCTTGCGGGTCTGTTATTGTACGTGAAACTATGAGATTCAACCTCACCCTAAGTTTAGTTGCTTGCGCGGCGGCCTTCAGCGGCTCGTGCTCAAGCGAGCCTACCGTCGGACCCGTGCTTCCTGGTTTCGAAGCCCTGAGGAACACGTCCGATATACCCCCCGCAGTTAACGAATCCTCGCGCGAGGAAGTGAACGAAGAAGATGGCGCCTTATCTGCCGGCCAAATTATTGCCGAATGTGACCGCCAAATAGTTGCGTGGGGCCAGGCCATGGCACGTCAACGTACCATCGACAATCAAGAAATTGTACAGATCTCAACAAATGCCATTGGCTTATTCGTAACGCGCTATCGCGATAAAATAGAAAACCAAGCTATCAGCGGTAAAAATCGTTTCCAAGGCATTGCAAGTGCGGCTCTTGGCTTTAGTGGCGACGAGAGTGTGCTGCCGATTCTTCATAATAACTTAGGGAGCGACGATGCCGTAGTTGTCGCAAAAACTTTACTCGGGCTTGGCATACTATCTTCGCCAAACACTGCGATGGCACCAATCGCCGATGCTGTAACGCGACTTGGCTCGAATATTGAAGTTTCTGTAAACGCGGCTTTTTGTTTGTTCCAACTTGGCTCAACCGATATGAATGACGATAGCGGATTGGCTAGCTCGTTACTGCTTAGCCTTGTAGAAAACCCAAGTTCTTCGGTTCGCGCCCAATCTATTCTGGCGTTGGGCTTGTTCTCTGCCAACCATTGCCTTGGTGTAATCACCAATTCTTTGTTAGCTGATGCCGCGCCTGACGTAAGAGTTGCCGCCGCCTGGGCCCTTGGGCGTATTGGCGCTAACAGCTCGACAGCAGCTCTGGTATCTGCCCTGAGTGACCCCGACAAATTAACCGCCGGCACTGCACGCGCCTCTCTAAGCCGTATTCATGGCCGCGACCTTGGCCCAGACCCAGAAAGCTGGCTGCCGGCTTCAGACTAAATGTTAGTTCGCGCCCTTCCATGTTTTTTACTTGCTGCGGCATGTGCCAAACAAGAGTCGCCTATTATTGAAGGGCCCAATACGAGTTCTAGCGAGATGGCTTCGCCTTCCAAGCACTTCCGCATGACTGGCGAAATAGTTTTTCGCTTAGAAGATCGCGATGTGACGCAACAAGGAGAGTTATGGCTCGGCAGCGAAGATCGCATGAGATTTAAAATTGGCATTGTCGGTGCAAAAAATATCTTTCTCTTCGATGCCGGAAAGGGATGTTGGCACAAAACGCCAGGCACTGCTTTCAAAGAAGATCTAGAGTCAGCCGATGTCTTTGGAATTGAAACAAAACTACGATGGCACATATTGAACATGTCCAAAAGCGAGGGCGATCAACAATTTAGTGTTTCGCTAAACGACAACAATTTACCGTCCGAAGTTTCTTTAGGAGAGTACGTCGTGCAACTAAGTGAATATAAAGCACTTGGCAAAAAAGGCGCCCTATACCCAACCGTTTGGCACTGGATCACACCGCGAGGCATCCGCATCGAAACTTTTAGTGACCTGCAAGACGGTGCCTTGTTCTTAGATAGCGCCTTCAACCCACCCGACTTCAATTCGTTCGACTCGATTCGCTTGGCGCATGCCACTGCCGAATCATTGGCCGACCGCATCGGGATTGTAAACGAAGATTTCTTTTACATCGAAGAAGTCGATTTCACCAGCCAAGCTGAACTACCTAAAGGTTGGTGGTGGGTTAACCAGGATGAACGCTATTTCGTTTTTGAGGAACAACCTGAATTTCAAATTGAAAACATTAGGTCCATTACCGGCAAGACTTGGCTGCGATGGGCGACCTACGATAGTGTAGGAAACGCATTCGGCAGTGATATGCTGCTGAAAATTGCCAAACAGTCTGGATATCGTAATACTGGCGAAGTGTGGGTTAAAGAAGTTGGAGACAACTCGCGCCGGTACCTAAAGGTGTTTATCGTAACTGTTGTCGAAAACTAGAATTCTATTTCGCAAACTCCGTCAGATGGTGAGAACCACTCTACTGAGGCTTGGATACCCGCCTGCTGCTTATATGCGTCGCAAACGTGTTTCTCGAATTCGGCTTTAGCTCGCGGGTGCACCAACGCTGCCACGCAACCGCCAAAACCTGCGCCTGTTAAGCGCGCGCCATAACAACCATCGACATCGGTAGCCGCCTTAACAATAGAATCTAATTCCTCTGTTGAGACTTCTAACAAGTTTCGCAACGAATAATGAGCAGCCGTAATACAAGCGCCAAAGTCGGCAATGTCATTGGCGCGCAGCGCTTTCGCGCCACGGTACGTGCGCTGCACTTCATCGATCACGTGTTGCGTGCGCTTTTGCTCAATCGCGCTTAGCTTGTCTTTGTACTCGTCAAATTGATTGGCGGTCAGTTCGCGCAAACAAATCATGTCCGGAGCATGCTTTTGCATCGTCGACAATGCACTAGCGCATTCAGCGACTCGCAAATTAAATTCTGATGAAGCCAACTCGCGCGATATTTGCGAATCGATAATTGCGATTTGCGCAACGTCACTATCGAGCGGCACATAGTCGCTAGTAAGTTCGAGGCAATCGAAAATCAGTATGGTGTCTTTTTTCCCGAGGAAAACAGCTGTTTGATCTAATATGCCACAGCGCACGCCGGCGTAACTATTTTCTGCTAAATGCGACAAGTGGATCATTTCGTCGCAATCGGTGTCGATGTCAAACAAGCTTGCGACCGCTTTAACAACTGCAGAGGTCACGCTGGCCGATGAGCTCAACCCCTTGGCAATTGGCAAATCGGAGTCGACATGAATATCGAGGCCGCCCAAGTACTGCCAGCGCTCATGTGTCGCCCATAAAGCGCCTTCGATATAGCAAGCCCAACCCTTCACACGCTGTGGGAGCAAATCACTCATTGTCACCTCAATCACCTCGCCACCAAACTGCTGTGAACTAATACGCAGAATGTTGTCATTGCGAAGCGCGGCAAACACATACGTACCCCTCGACAAGGCAACCGGCATAACCACCCCGCCATTGTAATCCATGTGAGCACCAAGCAAATTGGCTCGCCCGGGCGCGAAAAACACTCGCGGAGTATGCTTGCTAAATTCGGCGAAATGCTCAATTCCGTTTTCGATAATTCGAAGTGATTTAGTCATGATCTAGGAAGCAACTAATGTAGCAAAATATCATATAATATTCACATGCTAAAACAGATGATTTTCGGCTTACTGTGTTGTGCTTCATTGTTTGGCCAACAGCTAAGTGACACGCAGCAGCAGATTGAGAAAGTCATGGGCGCAACGGTCTTGCAGCAAAATGGCGCTAATTATTCGGCCAGGGATGTTCTGCAAAACCTCTTTGAAAACGACGATAGCCTGAAAGAAATCTTGCAACGTGATTACGACTACCTAAAGCTGTATATCAATTCGCAAAAATTCTATAACCATGTGCGTTGGTTTAGCAATAGCCTCGTTCTTGATGCTGAAGAAATACCGAAAGCGTCACAGCAGGCGCTGATCGACGAGGCCTTGTTTTGGGCAGAAGAGCGTGGTTCCCAAACAATAAATCCACAAGCAGCCTTGTCCCAAGGCGGTCTCGAAATTGTAGTACGGGCACGGCTGATTGCTTTGCAAAAAGCGGCCTACTCGACAACAGAATTACGTACCCACTTCTACAGTTCAATCCCTGAATTCGCCGGCATCATCAAGCTATCTTGGATTCGCCTACCTCTATTTAGCAGTGAAACTGGCGCCGCCCTCGGTGAGGACGAACGCATGGCACGTTATATGGTCTTAGATAAGGTCGCCCAAAGCATCAATGCTGAAGAGCTTAGCTGGGAAGACGCCGTAAAATCTTATTGCAAAGATCCTGTGACAAGCAAACGTCAAGGCAAAGTCGGGTACATCAAGCGCGGCGATGTAAAGTTCGAAGAGACGTTTCGGCGACAGCTTTTTAACGACCTTGGAGCAAAACATATCGACAGCATTATGTTGCGCGGGCCTATCATCGGCGACAGCTGGATTTACCTTGCGCGCCTCGAATCCGTCATTACTAAAGGCGTCGTTGAGCTGCAGCTTTTCAAAGATGAGGTTCAGCGTTCGTTAGTGAATCGTAATCTCTATGCCAAACTGGCCGAGCTCACTTCCGAAGTAACGCGGTCCGTTTTAATCCCAATAGCTCTGTGAACAATAACGTACTCTCCTTAAACAACCTGGTGGTGCGCTATGGTAGCCACGAGGCGCTTCATGGTGTCAGCGTCGATTTCAGCGGTGGATGCCTTGGATTGCTCGGCGCTAACGGTGCGGGGAAATCTTCGATGCTGCGTTCAATTCTAGGTCTCATTCGACCGCACTCCGGCAAAGTTAGCATCTTTGGCCAAAATGTCGCAAAACATGGCATGCAACTGCGGGCGCGAATCGGATATATGCCCGAACGTGATTCGTTTATCGGTTCTATCTCTGGCGTACGCGGCATTGCTCATCTTGCGGAAATATGCGGTATCCCTGCGGACGACGCTATGTTGCGGGCTCACGATGTCATGCACTTTGTGGGCCTTGGCGAAGAACGTTATCGCGAAGTAGAGACTTATTCTGTTGGTATGCGCCAGCGCTATAAATTGGCGGCGGCCCTAGCACACGACCCTGATATCCTTTTTTTAGATGAGCCCACCAACGGCCTAGATCCGAAATCACGAGAGCGTATGCTAGGGTTAATCGAACGTGTCACTAGCGAACATAATATTCACTTAGTTCTCGCGAGTCATTTGCTTCCCGACGTCGAACGCCTTTGCGACCAAGTATGGGTGCTCGACGAAGGCAATCTAAAGCAAAGCGCAACAGTGTCCGAGTTAACCGCTGCCGCACGTGGTGCGAAACGCGTGCGCGTCGATTATCGGCAGGCGCAACAATTCGGTGACTGCGCGCAAAACAACGATTACATCATTATTCCTGGTAAGCACGTCGGAGAATTCATTATCTCGCGCGACGACGAAATTATTACTTCGCCAATGATGTTTGAATTAGCCAAAATCGCAAAAACAAAACTGCTGGGCGTTCACCCTGCCGCGCGCTCTCTTGAAGACGCTTTCCTTGAAGCCCTCGAATCTTAAG
>CAXGOF010000096.1:0-6680 GCA_964011335.1 uncultured bacterium | reverse complement strand
GGTGTTGGAGAGCGTACTCGTGAAGGCACCGACTTGTGGATTGAAATGAGCGAGTCTGAATACACTACGCCAGAGGGTGAAAAGCAAGCTGTAATTGATAACGCGGTTCTTGTGTTCGGTCAAATGAACGAGCCTCCGGGGTCTCGCTTGCGCGTTGCACTTTCCGGTCTGACTATGGCTGAGTATTTCCGCGACGAAGAGAACAAAGACGTGTTGTTGTTCGTTGATAATATTTTCCGTTTTACTCAAGCGGGCTCTGAAGTGTCAGCACTTCTTGGTCGTATTCCTTCTGCTGTGGGTTACCAGCCGACTTTGGGTTCAGAGATGGGTGCTCTTCAAGAGCGTATCACCTCTACGTCTAAAGGTTCTGTGACTTCTATGCAGGCTGTATACGTTCCGGCTGACGACTTCACGGATCCAGCTCCTGTTGCGTCTTTCGCTCATCTTGACTCCACGATTCTTCTCGACCGTGCAATCACTGAACTTGGTATTTACCCGGCGGTACATCCGCTGCGTTCAACATCTCGCATGCTTGACCCACAAATCGTTGGTGACGAGCACTACAAAACAGCAACGGATGTTCAGAAAGTTCTGCAACGTTATGCTGATCTTAAAGACATCATTGCGATTCTAGGAATGGAAGAGTTGTCTGATGAAGACCGCCAAATTGTCGGTCGTGCACGTCGTCTGCAGCGTTTCTTGTCGCAGCCTTTCTTTGTTGCTGAAACATTTACTGGTGCACCGGGTCGCTTTGTATCTCGCGACGACACCGTTCGCTCATTCCAAGAAATCCTTAACGGCGATCACGACGATTTGCCAGAGCAGGCTTTCTACATGGTTGGCAGCATCGAAGAAGCCGTCGAGAAGTCAAAGACTCTATAATAGTTCATTCGAACCATGGTAACATCTCAATCCACACTATCACTCAGTATCGTCTCTCCTGAAAAGAGCGTGCTTGAGGCGGAAGTTGGCAGTGTGCAGATTCCTGGGGCTGAAGGTATGTTTGGGGTTCTTCCTCGTCACGCCCAATTAGTTTCGTTAACTGCAAGTGGTCTGCTCAGCGCAGTCGCAGCCGATGGTAAAATAATTGAGATGCTGATTCACGGTGGCTTCGCGGAAATCTCGGGTGATGCTGTAGTCATTCTGTCGCGTTCGGCTGAAAAAGTTTCCGATGTCGACGTTGAGCGGGCGCAGCAAGCTGCGAAGCGTGCTCGAGAACGACTAAGTTCTAAAGACTCTGCAATTGACGTATCGCGTGCCGGTGCAGCATTGCGCCGCGCTTTACTGCGTGAAAGGCTTGGCAAACGTTCTTCATGATTAGGTCCGCTGCATGGCGGTCACATAGCTGCGGAGACCTTCGCGCTGAGAACGTAGGACAACAAGTCACTTTATGTGGCTGGGTTGATAACCGTCGCAACCATGGCGCTATACACTTTGTTGATTTGCGAGACCGTTATGGTATTACACAACTAGTCGTCGACGGTGATGCTGCGAATGATGCTGCTGATCAAATGACTGGCTTGCATCAAGAAGATGTTGTTCAGGCAAAGGGCGTTGTGCGCATGCGTATTGAAGGGCAGCGTAATCCTGACCGTGTTACTGGAGATGTCGAAGTACTTGTGACTAGCGTCGAGGTTTTGTCCAGTTCGAGAATATTGCCGTTCGAAATTGCCGATCATATTGACGTGCCTGAAGAGACACGTTTGAAGTATCGTTATTTAGATATGCGTCGTTCGCCTTTGCAGCGGGCATTGCAATTGCGCTCAAAGGCCAATAATGCCATCCGTAATGCGCTGTGTGCGCAAGAATTTGTTGAAGTAGAAACTCCTATGCTGACGCGCTCTACACCTGAAGGTGCACGCGACTACTTGGTTCCTTCGAGAATGCGTCCGGGTAGTTGGTTTGCTTTGCCGCAATCACCACAGATTTTTAAACAGTTGTGTATGGTCGGTGGCCTAGATCGTTACTTCCAAATTGCACGCTGTATGCGCGACGAAGATTTACGCGCAGATCGCCAGCCAGAATTCACGCAGCTCGATCTTGAAATGTCCTTCGTCGATGAAGAAGATGTTTACGCCGCTGTCGAAAGTGTCATGCAAGATGTCTACCAAGCTGTTCACGAAACAGAATTGGTGGCCCCTTTCGAACGCATGCCATACAACAAAGCGATTGCTTTGTACGCTTCCGATAAGCCTGACTTGCGTAACCCTTTGCAGATTGTCGATGTGGCGGATGTCGCGGGCACTCTAGATTTCGTAGTGTTCGACAATGTGCTCGAATCCAAAGGATGGATACGTGCAATCAATGTGCCTGGTGGTGCGTCTTTGTCGCGCAAGCAAATCGAAAATATCGAGCGCTTGGCCAAAGAGTCGGGTGTGGGCGGGGCGGCTTGGTGCAAGATTGGCACCGATGGTCCTACCGGCCCTTTGTCGCGTTTCTTGCAATCAGAAGCTGGGGCAGTGTTCATCGAAAAGGTTGGCGCAGCCGAGGGTGATCTTTTGTTTGCAATTGCCGATACTCCACGCCGTGCCCTTGTCGCGCTCGATGTAGTGCGCCGTGAATCTGGCGCCGTCATGAATTTGTTGGCCGACGCAGATCGTATCGTATGGATTACTGAATTTCCGCTGTTCGAGAAGAATGACGACGGCGCATTCCACCCGGCACACCACCCATTCACGTGTCCCGTCTCCGAAGATTTACCGCTGTTGCGTGATGGGCAAAAGGAGGGTATTCGTTCGCGGGCTTATGACTTGGTGTTGAATGGCGTAGAGCTGGGCTCAGGCTCCATCCGTATTCACGACAAGGTTTTGCAGAGTGAGATATTCGATGCTATCGGTTTGCCGCCCGAAGTAGCTGCCGAGCGGTTCGAGTTCCTGCTCAAGGCCTTCAGTTATGGCGCACCACCGCATGCTGGTTTCGCGATAGGTCTCGATAGGCTCTATAGCATTATGTTTGACGCCGAGTCTATTCGTGACGTCATCGCTTTTCCGAAGACCGCAACTTCGGCGTGTCCACTGACCGCAGCTCCATCGGCAGTAGACTCTGAGCAGCTTGATGAATTGGGCATTAAACAACAAATAGAAACGGAACAAGAGGTAAAACCATAGCTAGTAGATCAAGAAAAAAGTACGCTCCTCGCGAGCGCGAATTATATAAAGTTAACCGCCGCATCCGTGCGCGCGAAGTATTCCTCATAGATGAAAAGGGCACACAGGTTGGCCCAACAGCTACCAGGGTCGCTTTGCAGATGGCAGAAGCCGCTGGATTAGACTTGGTTGAGGTGGCGCCGCAGTCGCGCCCACCTGTTGCTAAAATTCTTGACTATGGTCGTTTTAAGTACGAGCAAAAGAAGAAGACTAAGGGCAAGCCAAAGTCGAATGCGATGGTTACTAAAGAGGTGCGTGTTCGTCCGAAGATTGATGTTAACGACCTTAATATCAAGTCACGTAAAGCGCGCGAGTTCCTAGATGCCGGTAATAAGGTTCAGGTCACTTGTATGTTCCGTGGTCGCGAAATGGCTTATCAAAGTATCGGTCGCGAGGTAATGTTGCGCCTCGCGGAATCTCTTGACGATATCGCCAAGGTTGAGCGTATGCCAAAAATGGAAGGGCGTCGCATGCATTTGGTCATGTCTAAATTGCCTCCGGGCAGCAAGCCTAAGGCGCGTGTTAGCGACGAAAAGGAGAATATTAGTGCCGAAGACAACTCCGATGGTGGACCTACACTGATTGTCGACGGCCTAAAAGTTACAAATAACGACGATTTCGCTGATTTGCCATCCGTCCCGGCTAAGCCTGTTGAGTTGGCTGAATCTGATAAGCCAGTCGAGACCGTCGAGCCTCAGCTCACTGAAAACGGCGACGACAGCGAAAATAACGCATAGCGGGCTAGACGTAGTCGGGTATTTCATTATACTATTCGTCCACTTTCTCTCCCTTGGCCCTAAGACACAGGAGGTATCCGTGCCCAAGATGAAAACAAAAAAAGCCGTTTCAAAGCGGTTCAAGCTAACAAAAAACGGCAAAGTAATTCGCCGTAATCAACTCACTGGCCACTTCATGTGTGGCAAATCTTCGAAACGTCGCCGCAACTTGCGCCGTGCTTCTGTCATGATTGGCGGCTCTGCCAAGAACATTGCCAAGCTTCTCCAAGGATAATAGGTAAAGAAATATGACAAGAGCAAGAAACGTAGTTCCACGTCTTCGTCGTCGCAAGCGCTTAATGCGTCGTGCCAAAGGTTTTTGGGGCGGTCGTCATCGCTTGCTGCGAACTGTAAAAGAAGCCTTATTGCGCTCCGGTAACTTTGCTTACCGCGATCGTCGCACTAAGAAGCGTACATTCCGTAACCTCTGGATTCAGCGTATCAATGCGGCATCTCGCATGAACGGTTTGTCTTACAGCAAGTTTATGCACGGTCTCCAGAAGGCTGATGTTCAGATTGACCGTAAGGCTTTGTCTGAATTAGCATTTAACGATCCCGCAGCTTTCGAAGCTGTCGTTGCAGCCGCAAAAGAAGCACTAGCTGCTTAGGCGCGCTATGCGTGAACGTCTTGAAGCGTTGTGCGGTGAAGGCTTAGCAGCCATTGCCGCTGCTGAAAGTTGTGCGCAGTTGGCGGAAATCGAATCGAGCTTTTTGGGCCGCACTGGTGCTCTTACAGCTCAACTGAAGGGGCTCGGCAAGCTTGAAGCTGCCGAGCGTCCTGCTATTGGTAAGCTGGCCAATGAAATCAAGCAGAAACTGCAGCAAGCTTTTGATACAGTCGGAGAGATTCTTAAGCAAGAAGAGTTGGCGGCCGACTTGGCATCCGTTGGTGTCGATTGCAGCTTGCCGGGACCAACAGTCGAACTAGGGTCTGTGCATCCAGTAATGGCTATTGCGCGCGAACTAGAAAGTATCTTCCAATCTATGGGCTTCGTTATCTGGGATGGTCCAGAACTGGAATCTGAGGCTAATAATTTCGATGCCCTTAATATTCCGGGCGATCATCCTGCTCGCGAGTCGCATGACACTATCTGGATGAAATCCGCAGATGGAGAACAGCGAAGCTGCCTGCGAACCCACACTTCGCCGGTTCAGGTTCGTGCATTGCGCAAATTCGGTGCACCATTGAGGGTGATTGCGCCTGGGCGTGTATTCCGCCAAGAGGCGCAAGATGCGACTCACGAGCATACTTTTCATCAAATGGAGGGCTTGGTTGTTGGAAAAAACATTGGGGTGCCACACATGTTGCACGCAATGAACAGCATGCTTGAGGGTGTCTTTAAGCGCAAACTTGAAACACGCTTGCGTCCTGGATTCTTCCCGTTTGTCGAGCCGGGTTTTGAATTAGATGCCCGATGCCCGTTCTGTAAAGACGGCTGCAAAGTGTGTAAGGGCTCTACATGGATTGAGCTTATGCCAGGCGGCCTCGTGCACCCTAATGTGCTTACTGCAGCTGGCGTCGATCCTAACGAATACTCTGGCTTCGCCTTCGGGCTTGGCCTATCACGCATGGCGATGTTACGCTATGGCATACATGACATCCGATACATGTGCGGTGGCGATTTACGTTTCTTAAAACAATTCAAAGCATGAAGATCTCGCTAAATTGGATAGGTGATTTCGTCGATATCAACGATAAGAGCGCTACAGAAATTAGTGACTTGCTGTCTCTGCACACCGCAGAGGTCGAGAGCATTGAGTATATCGGAGAAAACATATCAGGCGTAGTTGTTGCTGAGGTCTTAAGCTGCGAGCAGCATCCTGATGCGGAAAAGTTGTCGGTCACTACGCTCAACTACGGCGCCGACGAAACGGTGCAGGTCGTTTGTGGTGCTTCAAATGTTCGCACTGGCCTGAAGGTGGCATTAGCGCCTGTCGGTTGTGTGCTGCCGGGTGATTTTAAAATAAAAACTGCCAAACTGCGTGGTCAGCTTTCGCAAGGTATGATTTGCTCGGACTCTGAAATGGAGCTTAGCGATGATTCTGATGGCATCAAAGAATTGCCAGCGTTGGCGCCTGTCGGTGCGCGGTTAATAGACTACCTCGAATTATCCGATGCGGTGCTGGAACTTGATAATAAGTCATTAACGCATCGCCCAGATTTGTGGGGGCACTATGGTTTTGCGCGCGAGTTAGCAACCATTCTTAAACGTCCACTGAAAGATTACACAAGTGAGTTTATCTGGCCAGAGAACTCGTCAGAGTACTCTCTGAAACTAGACGATCATCAATTTGCACATTGCTATCAGTTAGCCGAGCTGTCGGTAGGAAGAGGTCCACAACCGTCACCAGACTGGATGCAAAAACGATTGCTCGCAGTGGGGCAGCGCATTGTTAGTGACGTGGTTGATGTGTCTAATTATGTGATGCTAGAGCTTGGCCAGCCTACGCATGCTTTTGATAAAGTAAAGGTTAGTGGCAAACAATTAAGCGTGCGCCCAGCCACTGAAAAAGAGTGCTTTGTGGCACTCGACGAAAGTTCCTGTGAGCTTCTTGCTAGCGATTTCGTAATAGCTGACTCTGATCAGGCCATTGCTTTGGCTGGCGTGATGGGTGGTGCAAATAGCGAAGTTTGTGCTGAGACTACTTCGATTTTACTTGAAAGCGCATCTTTCGAAGCAACTGCTGTTCGCCGTAGTGCTTTACAGCACAACCTGCGCTCCGAGGCATCTTCACGTTTCGAGAAATCACTAGACCC
>CAXGOF010000095.1:0-6723 GCA_964011335.1 uncultured bacterium | reverse complement strand
AGATGACTTGCAGCGAGGCTAGGCAACTTTTGCGCGGACTTTGGTTGCGTCGCTTATGGGTGTTTTCTCCATACCATTCACATGGTATTGCAGACACTTTAAAAAGCATTGTGGCGAAAGGTACGCAATCAGAAGAAAATGACCACAATATATAGTGGTACCATATTTTTACTTGGATTTTCATTTTGATACTATATATTGTATAGAACAAAGGAATACATGGGACACCTAGAAAAACGCATCATTATCGGGGCACTCGGCTTAGTCGCCGTGCTTCTCACCGTAGTCATCTTCAAAGGCTTGACTCCATCTGACCAAGAGGTACTTTATATACCGCTTGATACTGTGCCAGTTGAAGAACCCGTTGCCGAGCAAACGTGGCCAGTAAATACCACACAGCCAGATATTGGTGAGAGGTCACTTGCAGAAAACAAAGAGTTCGTCGCTCCTCCACCTCAAGCAAAAGAAGAGCCTCTTGTTGATGAGCGGATAGTTGAAGTGATTGATGAGCCGGCGGTTCGACTTACAAAAAAGCTTTACACTATTAAAAGTGGTGACATCCTTGGCGAGATCGCGCAAAAAGAATTAGGCAGCGTGCGGTACGTAGGGAAAATCAAAGAGCTTAATCCTGGCCTTATCGACTCTAATCTAGTCATCGGAGAGGTTTTGGTCCTTCCGGCTAAACACACTTTGATGAAAACAATTGAAGCAAAGGAAGCCCTTGCTATAAGTTCAGGGAACGCCCACGTTGTTGTTGCTGGCGATTCACTTACGGTTATCGCCGAAAAGTACTACCCAGGTAAGTACGAGTACGTCGAAAAAATTGTTAGCGAAAACAAGAAGTTATTAGTGAACGGCAAGAACACAGTATTGCGTGTTGGCTGGACGCTGAACCTTCCTGAGTAGTATGACCGACAATAGTTCGCGGCTCATTCTAGGTATGAGTTCGGGGACGTCTGCTGACTCTGTTGACATGGCATTAGTTCGGGTTAGTGGCCAAGGCCAACAGCGCGAAGTTCGCGTCGAGTGCTCGGGTGAGTTGCCCTTCGCCACTGAATTACAGGATGCAGTGCACCATTTCGTCGCGCATTACGACCGACCTTTAGCGCAACTAGATAAAAACCTCGCATTTTTTTTCGGTGATTGTGTAAATATTTTCTTAGAAGAAAATGGTGTCGCTGTTTCTGAAGTCGATTGTGTGGCCAGTCACGGACAAACGGTTTTCCATCACGATGGTGATCCTCGGCAAGGCAGTCTGCAATTAGGCGATTTGCAAACTATTGCTGATAGGTGTCGAGCGCGTGTTGTTGGTGACTTTCGCCAGGCAGACTTGCATGCAGGAGGGCAGGGCGCACCGATTTCAGTGTTTGCAGATTGGGTTTTGCACTCAGGCGCAAAAAAGGAGTGCGCAATATTAAATTTAGGCGGCATTGCCAATATAAGTTACCTACGGCCTGACGCGCCACCTCTCGCTTGGGATTGTGGCCCGGCAAATGGTCCTCTCGATGCTTTGATGCGCCTGAAGCTAGGCCAGCACTGCGATATTGGTGGCACATTGGCTTTGTCCGGCACCATTAACTCCGGCTTGTATGAATTACTCATATCCAACCCATATTTCAGCAAAAAATTGCCTAAGAGTACAGGGCTAGAGCTTTTTGGCAGTCGCTGGCTAGCTGAAATATGCGATGCTCACCCACAACTGTCCAATGAGGATATTCTTGCAACATTATGTGCCGTAGTAGCTTATGGCGTGTCATTCTCACTAGCTAGTGCTGGATTATCTCCTTCTACGATCTACCTCTGCGGCGGCGGTCGCCATAATCGTGCTTTGGTGAAGACCTTGCAGTCCGTGATGCCAGAAATAGTGTTTAGCGACTATTCTCAGCTGGGATTTGACGCTGATTTGCGGGAAGCGATAGCCTTCGCTTTGCTCGCCGACGCTAAATTGCTCGGAGAATATTCGACGTGGCCATCCACCACCGGGGCGGTGAAACCTTCCGTGCTTGGAAATGTAGTGCATTCTCGCACTTGACCGCAGCTAAGTGTTGTTTATCATGTTGCATACGTATATTGGTGAATCCACCTTATACTTGTCCATCCCGCATTAGCAGAACTCTCGAACATCAAATGAGCTTCATTCGCGTCTCGTCTAGCCTAGTTTTAGGTGCAGTACTTTTCTTTACCCCAGTAACACAAATTTCTGCCCAAGAAGATTCAAATCTCTTTGAGCAAGGGATGGTTGCTTTCCATAATGGCAACTTCGATTTAGCACAGTCTAAATTCCGCGAAGTACTTTCCGAGAATCCAAGTAACGCTGATGCGTTGCTTCTTCTTCACCAAAGCCAAGACGCACTTCTCGAGTTGCTTATCGCTGGCGGCGAGTTCGAAGTTTTCGCTCGTGAGATACTTGCCTCGGCTCGCGCTGAAGGACGCACGGCGATGCGCGACACCGATGCTGCTGCTAAAGCTGCTGAAGGTTGTTTTAGCGGGTCCTACCAAGATCGTGCGAAAGCCATTTTCGCTTTGCATCAAAACTACGGTCCATTTGCTGCAGTACCCTTGGTGCACGCTTTGGGCGATTCAAATGAAAGCCGTCGTCTTGCTGCTGTCTATGCACTGTCTCGTATGGGTGCAAATGTTGTTATGCCTTTGATGACTGCCGCTCGTTCGTCTAATACTGAAGTTCGTCTCGGCGCTCTCCATGCGCTAAACGTTCTAAACGACAATCGTGCTTCGGCTTTAATCTCAGATTTGGCTGCTAACGATACAGATGGTTCCGTCCGCGCACTTGCTTCCGAAATGTTGCAGTCAGGCGCATCGCCTTCATCGCAGTTAATCGCGCAAGCATGGTCATTCTTTAATAACGATGCCAATGGTTTGTCTTCCATTGAAAATCATGGTGCGATGTTCTCGATTGATGGCCGTAACTTAGTTGCATACAATGTGCCGCAATCATTAGTTGCTGCTGAATGGGCAAAACGCTTGATGTTGCGCGCCGACGAGCTTGGCACGGACACTTCTGCGGCACTCGCCGTAATCTACGCTAGTGAAGTTGCAATCCTCAGCGGTATTGATGGCGGCGAAGAGCAAGCAGCTGCGCAACGTAATGCATTGTTGACACTATCTACTGCTTCCATTAACTCTGGCCTCGAACAAGCTGTTGCGAACAACATGATCGCTGCAGCGCAGCAGTTAATCTCTGTGCTTGATGGCGCGGGTAACAGCGATTGGTCTGGTCTTTACAACGCGATGGATAGTAGCGTACCGATGATCAGCCACTCAGCTGCTGTTGCTCTGTCAAACCGTGGTCAATACGGTGCGGCTGTAGTCCAAAATTTGGCTGCGGCGGTACGCCTAGAATCTAAGCGTATCGTTCATATTATCGATGGAGATAGCGCTCGCGCTAACAGCATGCAGATGGCTTTCGCCGACATGGGCGTTTCAGCAATCGTTTCGAATGACGGTGCCTCAGGACTCGTAAACATGCACCTTGCTGCGAACGTAGATGCTTTCGTTATTGCCGAAGTCTTGCCAGATCTTTATGCGTCGCGGGTTAGTAAGAGCATCAAAGCCGATCCGCGCTTCTCAGATGTATCCGTCTATATCTTAGGCGAAAACGCTGTAACTGCGATAGATGTTATCGACGGCTTCGGAGATCTCAGTTCCGCGCGCCAGGCTTACGCAGACATGGCTGCAGCTGCAGCTACAGCTCTTCTGCACCCAGCACACGCAGATGCTGCTAATAGTGCCGTAAGCTCATTGATTGGTGCTCTAAATCGCCAAGACTCTGTTGCAGTGCCATCAGCAAGGGCTCTAGGCTTTGCGGGTGCATCTAGTGATGTCGCCGATGCTTTGCTGGATGTTCTGGGTGATACTGGGCGCAGCTCAGAAGTACGTGTTGCTAGCGCTAACGCTTTGTCGAACATATTTGCAGGTACAGGTATTGCTGCTGATGCTGCTTACTTCCAGTCTGCAATGACGGAAGGGGATGTCGCTCTCAGCGAAGCATGTGCTCGTGCAATCGGCGTTATGTCTGCTGGACATATATCTGCGGCCGTGTCTCTGTAATTTACAGAACAATAAAAAACCCACCATCAGAAATGATGGTGGGTTTTTCGTTAAATGGTCGGGGAGACAGGATTCGAACCTGCGACCCTCTGGTCCCAAACCAGATGCGCTACCAGGCTGCGCTACTCCCCGTGTGGCGCAAATAATACACTATTCCGCCAACTAGTAAAGAGGAAAGACAGGAAAGCTTGGCAATGTTATTCTATTAGTCGATGGGTACTACCTCTGACACCTCAAAAAAATTGCAAACTCTCTTCGGACAATCCGTCTCGCCCGGAGTTGCCTACGGCCCAGTATTCTTCAATACTCAAAGCCTTGATTTTACTACCGACCGCCGTCTGCGGGACGACGAGGTCGAATCTGAATTGGCGCGTGTAGATTCCGTGGCGCGCGCCGCCAGAGTCTCGTTAGTGCATCAGCGCGACCAACTGTCGGGGCACTTCTCAGAAGAACAGCGTAGAGTGTTCGACACGCATCTTACGCTACTAGAAGATCCAACGATTGAGTCTGACTTGCGTTCACGCATCGAAGATGGGCGACTTTACTTTGAGCATGCGCTCCGCGATGTTGTTGAAGTATATGAACGTTTGTTTGAAGTTGTAGAGTCCGAAAAACTCCGCAACAAATTAGCAGATATGCGCGATGTGGCTTTGCGCTTGGTGCGATACGCCAAACCAGCTAGCGAACGTAAAAAAGACGAAGGTCGCCAAGGCGGGATTTTGGTGGTGCGCGAATTAACACTAAGTGATTTGACCGAAGCGCTCGACCAAGGTTTGACAGGCATCATCGCTGAAGAAGGCAATCTTGAAAGCCATGGCTCTATTCTTACGTCAGCGGCAGGAATTCCGGCTATTCTTGGAGCGGGATCGTTGCAGGATTGTTTGCATGAAGGGCAGCGAGTTATGGTCGACGGCGACAATGGCGTGATTACTATCGAGCCTTCAACAGAGGCCGTTCATTCCGCGCAAGGGCGTGCGCCAGAGGGCGGATTTGAAATTTTAGCGCCACCCATCCTTAGTGATAATTCGACGGTACATTTGACTGCGGCTGTCGCATCGCCGTCCGAGGCCAAGCAGGTTAAGGGTATCGGCATTACCGAAATGGGCCTATACCGTACCGAGCTGCCAGTGATTCAGCGCCAAGGGCATCCGCGCGAAGATTCGTTGTCGGTGCTGTACGGTCAAGTGATTGCTGCTAGCGATCGCGTTTGCTTCCGCTTGCCAGATCTGAAATCCACTTCGGGTATTCAGACGTTTTATTCTGAAGAAGAAACTAATCCAGCGATGGGGCTACGTGGTGTGCGCTTGTTGCTAGAGTACCCCGATTTACTTAAACGTCAGTTGCGTGCGATTTTACGTGCTACTGGCGATGAAGTAGCTCGAGTGGTCGTTCCATTTGCAATTGACCCAGAGGACATTGAATTAGTTCGCTTTTGTGCTGAATCTGCACGTGAAGAGTTACGCCTCGAAGGATTTAATGTCCCGCACCCTGTTGAGGTTGGCGCGGTCATTGAAACGCCATCATCCGCATTGCTCGGTCGCGAGCTAATTCAGTGTAGCGATTTTGTATCTATCGATTTAGACTCTTTGGCCGAATCGCTCATTATGTGCGAGCGTACTAGTGGGCATCCACGTGTTTATGATCGTACTCGCGAAACTCATCCGGTGTTGCTGCGCGCGGTTCGTAAGATTGCAGCGCTAACTTTATCTTTCGAGAAAGAGCTCACTGTTGCTGGTGAGTCTTTAGTGCAAGAGGGCTTGGCGCAATTGTTGGTCGGAGTTGGCGTGCGCCGCTTTGCTATTCGCCCGGCTTTATTGCGTGACGCTCACGCAATGTTGTCAGAAATGAACCCCGAGACTTGCGGACGCATCGCCGAAAAGGCTTGTCGTGTTAATACCGCAAAGCAGTTACGCGAATTGTTGCCAGCTACCTGGCAGTAAAGCGCTGGAACTGCGCGCCTTTGTGCTGCACGGCGGTAGAAATAACGATGCCTTCGCTCCCCCAAAGTCGTTTTACTCGGCTACGCATGCGCGTTTCTAAATCGCTAATCTCTCCGGTTCGTGAAACGATTAGCAACGCTGAGCCGGCGCCGGATATCGTCGCACCAAGCGCACCAGCTTTATAAGCGAAGTCAATAAGTCGGTTAGCGCCTTTTAATAATTTTAAGCGCGGCGCAACATGCAAATCGTCTTCGATACCGGCGCGAATTAAGTCTGGTTGCAAACTGCGTAGTCCCTCAAGTAACAGCGGTGGGCGTTGGGCTTGGCGTACTGCGCGGTACAAAGCTACCGATGTCGGCAGCACGCCTCGCGATTTTTTTGTTTCAAGCGGGTAGGGAGGAATGACTAATAAAAAACGCACATTACGGTGAATGGTAATAGGTAAGTGCGCGTAACTATTTTTGCCCAGTGGCGCGGACCAATGTGCGCCACCTCTGAATGAAGCAACGGCGTTTTCAGGGTTGCCTTCAAGGTCGATAGCTTCATTAAGAAGAACTTCGTCGGAGAGAGGTGAGCCGAGCAGACGGTTACCGAGTATTAACCCACCGCTTAAGCCCGCTCCAGAAGCGCCTAGACCGCGGCCTGGCGGGAAGCTAGAGTCGACTTCAATTTTGCCCGCCGGTAGAGATTTGTTAGCTAAAGAGGCGGCGCGGCG
>CAXGOF010000094.1:0-6755 GCA_964011335.1 uncultured bacterium | reverse complement strand
TGCACCTAATAATTACGACGGTAATGGAAGTTTCCATGCTGGGCGTGGCGGTGCTGGTGCTTCCGGGGTGATTCAAATACATATCCCAGACCCGGTTACTGACATCGCATACCATGGCGATGTTGATGCGGCGTTCAAGCAGTATGTAACTCTTGAAAATCTTGATAACCCGGTGGTCTCTGACCGCCAAGATCAGGTTTTGGCGCTATACGCTATGCCGGTGCCATTTACATTAATGCCATTCTTCTCACCGAAATCACAGGTTCAATCGGTGTGGATTGATACGGGCCTGGCTAACCTGCGTCAGCCGAGTAACGGATCGGGAATATTCCCAGACTACGGCGCTACTGGTGATTTGAATTTTGCGGGAATAGATGCTTTAGGTTATGTCGAGAGCGATGTCGCGACTGCTACGGTAATTCAACTTACTCCCGTTACTGGTGGCGCGGCGAGTGATTTCACTATTGATGCAAGTGGATTTAGTGTGACAATCGACCTTACTAGCTTAATCATCGCTGATAGCTGGAAGTTCAATCCTAAGTTATTAATAGGTTGTGACTTTACGACTGCCGACGCTGCGCATGAAATCGTTAGTGCCGATTTAGCTAGCAATGGTGATTTGGTCCTTGCCACGCTGGTTGCGGACGGAGAGATCATCGACGACGGCAGTGCCTTTGTCATCTATAACAAGTTTTTCGGTGTTTCCTCTGGCGATATCAAGGACAAGCTACCACCATCGTCTTCTGTGCGCATTCAATTCCAAGGCGCTGATGGAGTGTCTCAAGAAGGCCTCGAGCCTGATGCAGCAACACTTACTAGCTGGACTGGCGAAAACGGTACAACCTTTGATGACCTCGATGGTAAACGCTTTATTCGTTATCGCGTTAGCTTTGACATCGACGCATTGAGCCAAGGTGGCTTTAATGGTTTAAGCCGCCCAGCACTCGGATACATTAAAATTCCTTACGCTTGGTAACAACGGTGGATATTAATAAAAGCCTCGGGTCCATTATGGCCCGAGGCTTTTTGCTGTTATCGTTAGTATCTTGTTCTGAAGAGCAGTCGCAAACATACTTGAATGTTGATTTGGTGGCGACAGCTAAAAGCACACTATTGGCCATTAATCAGCCCATTGTCGTTTTCTTTGATGAAAAGTTGCAGCGTCCCGTTCGTAGTAGCGCGGTACAAATAGTCGATGCTAGTGGCGAGATAGTTGTTGGCTACGATGTTAGGGTAGTTGGTAACACGCTTCAGATATTAGGCTCTTTGCCTACTACCCCGACTTTAGAGGACTCCACCTTTTTACCAGGTCAGCACTATACAGTTACCCTGCGTGGACTTCCTGCTGTTGCCTCTTTGAGATCAGAGCAAGCCTCTTTTTTAGCTAAAGACATACAATTTGGAATAGGATTTTTGCCGCTATCCACAAGCGGAGTACTGTCGGCATTCGATGCTAATATTAAACCGTTGTTCGTGGTTAACTACTCGCCGGGGCAAACAATTGATGTTAGCTCTAAAGCCGCATTACGTTTTAACGTTGATGGGGCTATTGATCCTCGCACATTATCGTTTGCGAAGTTGTTTGTTTCTGGAAATAAAGGCCTGGCAATAAACTGCAACTTACATTTAATAAGTAACAAGCGCTTTTCATCAGTTATTGAAGTTGAATTGCCCTCATTTAGGGGGACCGCTTATTTGGCATTGCCTTCGACTATTGAAGGCATTTCCGCTCGAAGTCTTGCGGAAGAAACGAGTCACTATCCGCTCGTTTCTAACAACTAAAGTCCATTATCTTCTGTAATTGCAGCGATGGTTCTAGGACAATGTCATCATGTCTTGGTTAGAGTTGCTTCAATCAGTCCCTTGGCTTTACAATGCTTTCGTTGTTGTACTTGGCGCAATGGCCGGCTCATTTGCTTCCGCAGCTATTTATCGAGTTCCTCAGGAAGGGCTGAGCATTATTTCTCCGGTTCGTTCGTTTTGTCCACAGTGTAAGCATAGCCTGAGTTGGCATGACAATATTCCGTTGTTGGGATATATGATTTTGGGTGGCAAGTGCCGCCACTGTAAGGCACCCTTCAGTCTCGGTTATCTCGCCAATGAGATTATTTGCGCCACGCTTTTTTACTTGGTAGCACATTCTTGGATAGCAGATCCTGTGCGCGGCGGCAGCGCTGCAGCGTTTTTGCTAGCACTTATCGCCATTTGCGGGCTTTGGATCGCCGCTGTTATCGATTGGAAGCATTTTATTTTACCCGATGGTATCACAGTTGGCGGAATTGCTTTCGGCTTCGTGGCGGCCGCTCTTGCTCCGCAATTTCATTTCTGGCCACAACTTAGCTCATCTTTGTCTGTTTCTGGCTTGCTGGGCTTAGAGTTATCGACCATTTCCGGAGGCGCTCTTATTTCCGCTTTCCTAGGTTCTTCAATTTCTTTCATATTATTACTTGGAATTGGGCGTGGTTTTTCTTATCTTTTAGGTCAGGAAGCTCTAGGCTTCGGCGACGTCAAATACATTGCCGCTGTCGGCGCCTTCCTCGGTATCGAAGGTTCTATCTGGACTCTAGCTATCGGCGTCTTTGCCGGCGCACTTTTAGGCGTGTTGAATGTCTTGCGTTTTTGGTTCGTAATCTCTATGCGACGAAAACAACGGGGCAGCCAACTAACTTATGCTCATTCATCCCCGTATGTCGGTTGGCGGATAGGCAGGGTAATCCCTTTCGGTCCACCACTGATTCTAGGAACGACTCTCACGATGTTGTTTCCCTTGCACGTACACCATTTCTTTCTAGTCACTTGGCCAACACTGTTGGCTTACGGCTAACCAACGCATCTCATGAAAAAATCCACACTACTCATCGCACTTATCGCACTTGTTGCTCCTGCTTGTCAATCAAGCATGCAACGTCAAATGATCGAAGACCAAGATCAACAACTTAAAGCATACTCACAAGCAAATGACTCCTTGCGCATGGAGCGCGATCGTCTCGATGCTGAGCGTGCAGCACTAAATGAACAAATTGCTTTTGAGCACGAAAACAATGCTGAATTGCAAAGTCGCATCGCAGCTAGTGAAGCTGCATTCTCTAAGCAAAATTCCGAGGTCGAAGGCCTAATGTCACGCCTTGCAGGTACTGGTGTTAACGTCGAGAGCCGTGGTGGTTTTATTGTTCTAGCTTTACCATCTAGCTTAAGTTTTTCATCTGGTAAGGCTGAGCTAAATAAGAAGGGCAAAGATAGCCTGACGACTGTTTCTTCAATCTTGCACAGCGATTACGCAAATAGCACTTTCTGGGTTGAGGGTCATACAGACTCTGACCAGCCTAAGAAGTCAGGTTGGGACAGTAACCTCGAATTGTCTGTTAACCGTGCTCTTTCAGTAGCAAACTACCTTATTAAAGACATGAAGGTGGGGGCAGAATCAATGCGTATTTCTGGCCACGGCGAATGGAAGCCAATGGCTGATAATAATTCAAAAGAGGGAAAAGCCGCTAATCGTCGCGTAGAGATCCTAGTCATTCCAAACAGCTAGTATTTATAAATTTACCAGGCGCCGTGCAGCGATTGCAGGGCGCCTGGTTTTTTGTTAATATATTTTTATGCTGCAAGTCATGCCACGACGCATTCAAGCGTTTACCTTAGCGGAGTTATTGGTTTTTATTTGCGTGATTAGCATAGCGGCTTTGCTCGCTATTCCGATGTCACTAGCTGAGCGCCGTGACTTGAACCAAGAGCATGCTCAGCAGTATTTGCAAATGATCGATGGCGCACAACGTGTTTGGCAGCAACAGACAGGTAGCTACGCCACGTTAAATCAACTAGCAACTACTGTTCCTATACCACCGAAATCGCCAAGCGCCAATATTTCAGTTTTGCGCGCACCTTTTCTCGCCGTAGATCCCTCATTGGTCGTTACAGATGGTAGTGTCGCACACCGTTGTGGATACCGTTTCCAACTTGCAACAGATGACCATGGCAATATCGCCGGCTGTTGGGCTTGGCCAAACTTAAATAAATATTCCGGCGAGATGAGTTACTACGTAGACTTTTCGACTTCTAAAGTGATGCTGTCTATCGCAAAGTATTCTTGGAAAGAGACACCTCAAGGTGTCGTTCCCCTGGCAAGCGAATTGTTAGTTGGCGAAGTGGAATAACTTTGTAGTGTTGTTGAACACTTGATCGCGTATGTCAGCAACGCTTTGGGCGCGGGCGGCTGCAACTGCATCTAAGGTATGTACGATGTATGCCGATAAATTCTTTTTGCCACGTACGGGTTGTGGAGCTAAGAATGGGGCGTCAGTTTCAATTAACAACCTCTCAAGCGGAATGCATGCGGCTGAATCTCGAATCGCTTGTGATTTTGGATAACTTATATTGCCAGCAAAGCTGAAGTGCAAGCCCAAATCTAATAGGCGCTTAGCATATTCAGGGCCTTCAGAAAAGCAATGCATTACGCCATTCACGGTCTGCCCACGTTTTTCAAGAATCGTAACTAGTTGCTCAACGGCCTCGCGGCAATGAAGAATAATAGGCAGGTTCATTTGATTAGCCAAATCTAAATGGAACAGCAGCGCCGCTTCTTGAGCAGGAGCCTCGGAGCGATTATGAAAGAAGTCGAGACCCGTTTCACCAATGGCATGCCAGGTCCCTTTTTGTGCGAGAGCTGCGATCTCCTCTAACTTCGCGTCGAGCTTGCTTAAATCACCGACATCGTTTGGATGTAGGCCGACAGAGGCAATCACCTGTGAATGTTGCTCGCTGATTTCAAGGCATCGCCGTGACGAATCGGCATCGGTGCCGACACATAGCAACTTTGTTACGCCAGCCTCTGTCGCAAGTCGCAATTGTTCGGCAACGCTCATTTGCTCTTCGTTCCAGTAAAGATGACAGTGGGAATCAAAAATAGCCATTACTTAATATTGTATTGTTCGCGTAGTGCAGTCATGAAGGTAAACAAGCCAATATCATTTGTGCGTTGCGGCATTTTATTGACGAGAATTGAGATGCCGCGTTGTTGGTCAAGCTTTAGCACCGCTAACAAAGCGTCTTTACGAATTAAAAAATTAGTTGCTTCGGTATCGAAGACGCTTTCAAAGATAGGCGCAGCTTCGACCATGCCGCGCTTTACAACAGCTCTCATCGCGAGACTTCGTGCACGCGCTTCCATGCTTTCCTCTGCTGCAATCGACAGTAAGAGTTCGTCTGCTAAGTGGCCCTGCACAGCTAGCAGCATGTCTTCAAGGTATTGGGGACGCAGTAGGTCGCCTGCGCGTGTTTTTTCTCTGAACATTAGGTTGCGCGCTCGGGTGTAAGCTTCTTTTGAATCAATGCGCCAAAGGCTATTGTGGCAGGCAACTCGCAGCTTAGCAGGAGTTGTACGCATGTCTTGCTGCCTGATAATCATTATCAACTCTTCCGGATCAAGCAGGTAGTCAGCGCACAAAAACTCTTCTACTGCTAATTCAGGATGCCCTGCTTTGTCTTCCTGAATTAAATTGCCCCAATCTAGCGGATATTGGGTATGAAATGAAGCTGCAGCACGAATAGTAGCTCGAATTTCATCCAGCGCTTGAATGCGTTCCTCATAGCCTGAAATCGTGCGATATCGCACGGCGAGTGACCGGGAGCGCTCAACCAAGTCTTTAGCCGGATTTTTGCTAGAGGCCGTATTCCGAGCAATGCGGTCAGAAGACTCGCTTGTAAAAGGAGTTACGTCTTTTGCGCATGAGATAAAGATGCTGCCGAATAGCAGTAAAGTTAGCCCAAAGTTACAGCGGAATTGGTATGAAGTTTGCATGACTTATTGTGTTAATTTGTTAAACTTAGACTTCGTTAGATTAACGCTACTCCCTTAGCGACTACGTTGTAGTAATAATAGCATTGTGAAACTAATTCCCAACACTTCTTGCATAAATCTTGGCTTTGCCCTGTGTGGCATCGCTTTGCTCTTCGGATGCGTTCCTAGCCCTGCGGCTCCCTCCGTATCTAATTTCGGAATATCCTCTTGCTCTCTCGGCTGTAATGGCCAGTCCTTTTCGACGTCTCAGCACTTTGAGAATCAGGACATCAAGTTCACCTTCAACGACGCCGTCGATCCCGCAAGTGTCGATAACTCATCTATTTCTATAGTCGATAGCGATACAGGTGTTCAGCCTACAGGCACGCTTATTGTTCGCGGCAGTGATGTAATTTTCCGCCCAACGTTAAGTCAAACAGTTGACGGTTTAAGTTATGGCTTTGCCGTTGGTGGTACTTATCGCGTTGCGATAAATGGCAAGAACTCTGTAAGTGTGGTTAAATCTTTGAAAGGCTACTCCAATCAATCTACGATTACTGGCGAAATAACTATTGAGCCGGCAACCGATTTAAACCCTGGGAGTCCCTCGCTTGACTCGATTTCTCCTGACGCGACCGAGGAGCCTAGCAGCAGGTTTTTCCCAATCGACTTAGTGTTCGACGACATTATGCAAGTTTTGCCGCTGGCTAACCCTGAGACGGGCGAGAGTACGTTGGTGTCTGTGACGTCATACGAGCCGCTCACCGATATTCGCCTTGAGATACCTGGTTTTTATTCAGCGACAATTGATCGTGATAATTTAACGACAACTTTAACGTTTTCTCCTTCTGTTGCGTATCCATCATCGGATGGGTATGCAACTCGCACAGACGGTGGGGGAAGGTACCTCGAAGTAACGCTCAGCCAACAAATCTCTGATATAAGCAATAACAACCTCACTAACCCTGGCCCGAACCAA
>CAXGOF010000093.1:0-6821 GCA_964011335.1 uncultured bacterium | reverse complement strand
CACGCTATCATTACTGATTAATTAACAACATAATTAAAGATGAACTGATAACCTTAGAGGGGGCCATAACGGCTCCCTCTTTTTTTACATGTTAGCCACCCTACTTCTTGTTGCATGCGCCCAATCTCTAGATGAGATTGCGTCAACTCTTAAAGCGGCCACCGACAAAACGTCATACGAAAACGGGGCTTACAGCGCTGCGCGTTCACTAGCAGAGATGCGCACTGAAGATGCCCAAAAATTACGCATCGAATTGTTCGACACTAAGTATGACACTTATCGCGGCGTTTATTTACGTGATTGGTTTTACAGCGGCTACTTAAAGTCAACGTCGCAGAGCGAAGGCGATTTAATGTTAGCCGCAGCCGCTAATAAAAAAATTAGTAGCTGGCATCGCGTTATTTTATTACGTGCTGTCGAGCGCAGTAAAGTAAAAGTATCGAGCAAGCTTTTGCTTAGCAAAAATTTTCTTAAAGACACCGACGTCTGCCGGGCTTGGCAGCACTGTGCAGGGGTCTTGCTCAAAGAGTCACGCATTGACTTTAGAGACTCGAAGGCCGCTTCCAGTGACAACCTAATAGAATTATTTGGCAAGGCCGGAGCCCCTTTCCACGGCTATGCCTACTTAGATTCTTTAACCGACAAGCAACAAGCGAATCTAGTTGATACTGCACTAAAAGCTAAAGACAGTGGCGATCGCGCAATTGCTATTCGTATCTTGATGCTGCAAGCACCTGCCAATTTAAACTTGGTTGTGATTGCGCAAAGTGCCTTCGACAGCAACGCTGCCGGCCCGCGCACCGCAGTACTTGAGTCCGTAGTGGCCAACGAAATATTCATAGCGGCTCCACTGCTGATTAAGTTTCTTAAAGACGAGGTCGCGGCATTCCCCGACTTGCCTAGTCGCTTCGTTTCTGATATTGGCAACAGCTTAAGGAAACTAACGGGCATCTCTTTTGGCAACGACCCCGCTATGTGGGATAAATGGTGGAACGAAGCCGGCGCCGGGTGGCTAGCCGAAGCTAAAAAAGGCAGCGCAAAAGGCGACCAACAAGAGCACCAACAAGACAAGACGGTGGCCCAATTTTTTGGCATCCCCATCGACAGTAGCAACGTTGCCATCTTAGTGGATGGCTCTGGGTCCATGTCTACTAGTCAGCTAAACGGTGAAAGCTGTGCGGAGGCGGCAGCAACTGAGGTTGGGAAGTTTTTAGCGCAATTGCCAAAGAAGGCTTTGTTTACCGTAGCCACCATCGAGCAGAAACCTGAATTCGGTTTCAAAAGGATGGTGGTCAATTCAAAGGCAAACCGCAAAAAAGCCTTAGGCTTTTTGGCGAAGCGGCCTTATCGCTCGACTTCGGCCTTGTATGACGCACTCGAGCAAGTGGCGCTCGATTCAAACATTGACACGGTGCTTATCGTTTCCGATGGCGGGTCGTCCGCAGGCAAGCATCAATACTCCGAGCATATTCTAGGCGGATTCGAGCGCATGTATTTGCGCACTGGCCTGCGTATTCACTGTGTTCTAGTAACCGACAGTAATAAACATGAAAGCTTCCTGCGCGACCTGGCCGCCGTTTCCGGTGGTAGAATGGTAAAGCCCTGATTAATTTCAACTCGATCCCTCTAAATGCGCGTAACTCTAATTCTTGCTCTGCTAGCAGGTTGGTTTTCAATACCGGCCGCTTCAAACCTCGAAGTTTACTTCATCGACACTGGCCAATCTGATGCCACGTTGCTGATCTCTCCAAGTGGCCAAACCTTTTTGTTTGATGGTGGCGGTAATGGTGACGGCAACGGCGCCGTAGTGCCCCTGCTTAATTCTTTGGGTATCAGTCATTTAGATTACGTGGGCGCAAGCCACTATCACGCTGATCACGTCGGCGGGCTGGATGAAGTCTGGAACAGCGGCATCACTGCTACTATTTGCTTCGACCGCGGCGACAACAATCAGCCGACTACACAATCCTATACCGACTATAAAAATCGTTACAGCTCAGTGCGGCAAACCATTTCACCGGGGCAAGTGATTAACTTAGGTGGCGGTGTGACGCTTACTTGCATCGTTGTAGATGGCAAACTAAGTAACGGCAATGCCGTTAACCTCTCTGGTTCATCACAACTTGAGAACTCATCAAGTGTTGGATACCGTATCGACTACGGGGACTTTCAAATGTGGATGGGCGGAGACTTAACCGGTGGCGGTAACGGTACTACTAATGTTGAATCTAGTGTGGCGCCATTAGTCGGCGACGTAGATGTTTACCAAGCCAACCATCATGGTTCACGGACGTCGTCCAACTCTACTTGGATTAGCTATTTGAAGCCTGAGTTCACTGTTATCCCCTGCGGATCTAACAACCCGTATGGCTACCCGAAACAAGAGGTCATCGACAGAATTAATACTGCGACAAGCATGACTCCGGTTTGGTGCCCTACCGACGGCACTGGCGCCGACGGTTACGTCGATGCAGAAGGCACGATTCACTTAACGACCGACGGTAACACTTACACGGTGCGCGCCGAAGACGACACTAGCTTCACTGCTTATGTCGACGAATATTCGTCCGCGGCCCCAAGCGCTGGTGACGTAGTGGTCGCAGAGTTCATGCATAACCCTGGACAAGCTTCTGACATACTCGGTGAATGGGTAGAAATCGTTGGTGTAGACAACGACGTCAATATCGACAACCTTGAAATGCGCGACGCTGCTGCCGATAACGTCAAGTTTGGCACTGCCGTGCAACTACAACCCGGAACCGAATTAGTCATAGCTGCCGACGGCTTGCCATCACGCAACGGCGGGTTACGTCCACAATTTGTTTGGCCGGCTGGTCAATTTGCTTTAAGTAACGCAGACACTGTCTGGCTTGAATATGGTTCGACTGAAATCGACCGTGTTGATTACACTAGCTCTTGGGGTGGAGATGGCATTTCATCTGAACGCGAAGACTGCATGGCGCCTGGGTCTCTGTCGAACTTCAGTAATGCGACCACCAGCTACAGCAATGGCGATAAAGGTACTCCTGGGACCGACAACGCAGCCGATACTACTGACTGGAGTGGTGGCGGTGGGACAGATTTGTCCGTTCAGCTACTAACTCCGCCTGTGCGTGGTCAAGCCTTTGGAATGAATTGGCTAATGCCAAATGAATACGGCGCGCGCTATCAAGGCTTCATCACTCTTGGCACTAGCCCGGGTCACTACATTAATGGCGCGCATATTCCCGCAAACCAAGACATCGCTTATAGCCGTACTTTCTTAATGAACGGTTTCTTCGGGGCAGTGCTAAGCAGTGAAGTTAAAAATATTAACGTGCTTGTGCCTAACAAAAATTCTTTACGTAACCGGGTGATATACGTTACGTTTTACACCTTCGACGTTGTTGGCTCAGTGCAAGTTCGCAAGGTTAGCGTACCGCTACCGATGATCATCAGCTAGCAACTGTTGCAGGTGACGAACCACCGAGTTTTTCACCTGCGCAATATCGACAGCGGCGCCTAGTTGCTGCTGCATGCTAGTCATGACGTCGGGCTCAAGTCCGCACGGATCAAAGCGACTAAACCATCTTAGGTCGGTGTTCACATTTAGTGCAACGCCATGATAAGTAACCCACTTGCGTACTGCCACACCGACACTCGCGACCTTATGGTCGTTAACCCAACAGCCGGTATTACGCTGGTCGCGCATGCCTTCTAAGCCGAAATCGCCAACAACTGCCATCATCGCTTCCTCTAAGGTTTGTAGGTAAGCATGTAAATCGCATGCCTTTTCTTTTAGCTGAATTAGCGGGTAAATAACCAATTGCCCTGGCCCGTGATAGGTCACCTTACCGCCGCGCGTGATTTCATGAATCGGAATACCTACCTGCTCATATGCCTCGTTAGTGGCGCCACGACCAACCGTAAGAACGGAATCGAATTCAGCAAGTATCAGTTGGTCACCTTTTTCACCGGCGGCAATCGCGTCAACCAACTCGAGCATCATCTCGGTAGTTTTGCCATAGTCCGTGCGCCCCAAGTCAACAATTTCAAGGCGCGGGCTATGACTAAACTTCATTAGCTAGCTTTACTTTTTCTTGGCCATCGCGTGCGGCGACATACCGTGCACATCTTCACATGCTTCCATGAATGCTTCCGAAAGCGTTGGGTGAGGATGAATAGTTAAAGCGATGTCTTCTGCGGTCAAACCAGTCTCAATCGCTAGCGAACCTTCGGTTATCATGTCGGTTACGTTTGGCCCAACCATGTGCACACCAATGATGGTGTCGTCTTTAGCATCGGTAATCACTTTCACGAAACCGTCGGTGGCGTGCATGGACATTGCGCGACCGTTAGCAGCAAAGTTAAAGCGGCCGACTTTGTAATCAAGCCCTTTCTCTTTACACTCGGCTTCTGTCATGCCCGTTCCGGCGATTTCAGGATCGGTGAAGATAACCCACGGCACCACTTTATGGTCGTAAGCGATACCTGGTTGACGGCAAATTGCACCCGCAGCAGTCAAGCCCTGGGCAGAACCTTTGTGTGCCAACATGGGCCCGGTTGTAATATCGCCAACGGCATAAACGTGCGGGGTTTTAGTCTGACATTGCGCATCAACGCTGATGAACCCGCGCTTATCGGTTTTTACTCCAACGGTTTCGAGGCCAATATTCGCCGTAACAGGGCGGCGTCCTACTGTAAGTAGAATAACATCAGCCTCGAACGTTTGCTCTTTGCCATTGACGTCGACGAGCACTTCTACGCCATCACCTTTTGTCTTGTAAGATTTCGCGCCTGACTTTAGATGTATTTTAATGCCGGCCTTCTTCGCTTTGCGTTGCACTACTTTTACTAAGTCAATATCGTTGCCGGTCAGGAGTTGATCCATGAATTCTATAATGGTCACTTCGGTACCAACCTGCGCGTAGAACATTCCGAGTTCCATTCCGATAACACCGCCGCCAATGACCAAAAGTTTCTTGGGTAATGTTTTCGGAGCGAGAGCCTCGGTACTTGACCAAACTTTATCCGAGAAATCAAAGCCCGGAATTGGTATGGGCTCGGAGCCGCTCGCAATAATAATGTCGGTACATGAAACTTCGACCGTACCGTTCACCGTTTCGGCGGTGACTTTGTTCGCTGAAACAATCGTGCCCTTGCCCGTTATCAATTCAATGTTGCGGTTATTGAATAAGCCGCCGACGCCGCCAGTGAGACGCTTAACAATGGTGTCTTTCCAGGCGATCAGTTTACTAAGATCTAACTTCGGAGTTTCAACTGTGAAACCCATGTCGGCCGCATTCTTCGTGGATTCCATAAAGTGCCCCGCCGAGATCAAAGCCTTGGAGGGGATACAGCCTACGTTAAGGCAAGTGCCTCCGATACTATCTTGCTCTATGCAAACTACTTTCTTACCAAGGTCGGCTAAGCGGATGGCGGCTACGTAGCCTGCGGGGCCAGAACCGAGAACAACTACATCTGTTTTAATTTGTGACATGTCTATTCCTTAAAGAATGGTCGCAAATTATAACGTGCCGATTGATTTTTAAGGCGAATACCTTGGGTATGAAAAAATCCACACACCTCACACCTCTGCTAATAGGCGCTTTCTGCACACCTCTGGCTGCTGCGACTTTGTTGCAATCGCCTGGCTCGACACCGAATTCTGCTCGCGCGATAGTGACGCCGAAATTCACCCGTTGCTGAACACTAGGTTGAGCACTCGGCTCAGAGGCTTGAGCTGTAGCTTTTAGGGCTTCACCGCATCCGCCAACTAATAAAGTTAAAAGTATCCACTTTCTGCATGACATAGTAAAATTGTAGCATGCTCAATTACCAAGGTGCGGTATTTCGTCCACCTTCCGAGGCGAATAGTTTGATTTTGCAGGCCACACTGGGCTGTAGCTGGAACCGCTGTACTTTCTGCGCCATGTATCGCGAAAAGAAATTTAGTGTGCGGAAGATAGATGAGCTTAAAGCCGAAATTGATTCGGTAGCAAGAGACTTCAGTGCTCCCCGCAAGGTGTTTTTAGCTGACGGCGACGCATTGATGGCGAAGGCCTCCTTTCTCGCTGAGTTGTGCGACTATCTGAATGCCACCTGGCCAGATCTTCAACGCATTACCTGCTATGCCTCACCGCAGGCGTTGGCGGTCCGCAAAGTTGAAGAAATGGTGATGCTGCGCGAGAAGAAACTGACTCAGTACTACCTCGGTATCGAATCAGGTAACGACCAAGTGCTGAGCGATCTCGATAAAGGAGTTGACGGTGATGAAATGATTCGCGTGGCGCTACGTGCGCACGAAGCTGGCGTCAAGCTTAGCACTATGATTTTGCTCGGGGCCGGAGGACATACTCTTAGTCGACAGCATGCGATTGATTCGGCGCGGGTGGTAAGCGCCATTAACCCGCGCTTCGTTTCCACGCTCGTGATGACTCCAACAGAGAACACTCCGCTATTCGATGCCGATTTGCGTGGCGAGGTCGACCATCTTTCACCGATAGAGTTGGCAGCCGAGTTGCGCGAATTTGTCGCTCACCTCAAAGTTGATGGCTGCATTTTCCGCAGTAACCACGCTAGCAATTACCTTACATTGGCCGGGACATTCCCTAAAGACAAAGATGCCCTACTCGACGTGCTTGATCGCGTCCTCGCGGATCCATCCAATGCAGCGTTTAGGCCTGAGTGGATGCGAGCCCTTTAAGCCTTAGTCGCAACTAGCCAAATGAAGTGGTCGCCAATGATGCGCGACTGACTCAGCCTAAACCCTATACTCTGTAATGCGCCTTGCAAGTCTATCGCGGTAAAACGATTTTCTTTCGGGTGGTCCATGTGTCTCC
>CAXGOF010000092.1:0-6831 GCA_964011335.1 uncultured bacterium | reverse complement strand
TGTTGCAATGCATACTAAAACCTTAAAAAACATCTCATTGTCATGGGAGAAAAAATCTGCAATTTGTGTAGTTCTAGCATCTGGGGGATATCCCGATACTTGGCTGGTTGTTCTCTTCTAAAGAATCATCAGAGGAAGAAACAAGCGTGTCGTTTGTTATTAGGCCGGTTCTGAAAAGGCGTCCAAGTATTGAGCCGTTTGGTGATTACTTCGACCCATTCACCGAAGAAAACCTTGAAGAGTAGTGCAATTGTTTCGGCTAATCGTACGTCTTAATTAGCATGAAGCTTCAGCGCTCCGTTTCGCGAAAGTCCCAGCAGGGCGTGGTGTTGATTATGACGCTGTTTACGCTATTCATAGTAATTGCACTGATTACGCAATTGTCAATTGGCGCAGAGGTTTTGTATCAAGCCTCTAATAATCGCGCGGCTGAGTTCCAAATGAATTTAGTGGCCCGTACGTCGGCGCAGGAGCTAATTGGGCTTATTCGCGACGACGCGAGTGGCGAAGCATCGCAAGGTGGTTTCTCGTCCGCGTTGTCAGGTGGTGCAATGTCGATACCAGAAGGATTGGGCGGTATGGCTGGCTACAGTGGTTTCGGTGCTAGGGCAGATGGTGACGAGGCGGAAGGTGAGGGCGAGCAGGAGGAGGCCGAGGAAGAAGTTCAGGTCGACTCTTTCGAAGATGCCTGGGCGAGGCCCATGCGCATGCAGCTGGGCGATTTCGAGATGACGACATTCGTCGATGATGAAAATGCTAAATATAGCCTGATAATGTTGACAGAGAAAGATGTCGAAAAGCGCGATGAAGCTATCGAACGTACGATAAGAATTCTCGATGCGTTGCGCGACGACTTCGATGATGATTTGTCGGAATCTGATGCGAGAATGATTGTTGATGAAATTATTTCGTGGATGAGCCCTGATTCGCGATCTCTCGATTGGCCGCAACCGCCACGCCTTTCTTTCGATGAAGAAGAACATGAAACACTCTTACTGAACTCTTTGGAAGAGTTGATGCTCATCGAAGGTATTACTCCTGCATTGTTCTACGATCAGGTTCGTAACGATGACAGAATTGCTCCTGGTATTGAATCCGTATTTACGATCTATACCTTGCCTAAATTCACCACTGCCGGAGAGACTACCCTTGATGGCGGTGAAGAGATAGACGAAGAGCAAGTGGATGATGCTTTGTCCGACGACGCCGAAGCTAGCGGCTCTGAAGAAGAGGTGACCAACAATGCTGGTAATGTTATTGATGGCGAAGGGGGTATGAAAGGAGTATTGGATTTGGCCTCTATCACCGGAACCAAAATCAACATTAATACTGCGCCGCGGGCAGTGGTTGAGGGATTATTCCCTACCTATGAATTGCCTCCGGTTAAAACTGAAGCAATTCTCGAGTGGCGTAACGAAGTCGATGAAGAGGCACTCGCTGAGCGCGAAGACAACCAGGGCGGTGATCCTGAAGACTTGGAAGACATTGAATTGCGTGAGTCCATATTTGGTGTCAACGAAGACGAGCCGAAGCAGTTCTTTAAAACATTAGCCGACCTCGAAAACGTGCCGGGCTTTGACTCAGAAGAGTTGGAATCAGAGACCGAGGACGAAATTCAAGAATTGCTCGGAGTCGAGTCGGAGATTTTCAGTATTTACATTTACGTGCGGCGTTCCTCGCTAGAGGGCTTCGAGCAAGAATCGTACTATGACGAACCTCCAGGTACTGTGTTGCGACTTAAGGCTGTTATCTGGCGCGCACCCGCTGAGGAGGGCACGAAGATTGTGTATTTGCGAGATTGGCATACGGTTCCCTATACACGGTGGCGTATCCCTGATTTTCAGCGCGACTTACCCCCCTTCGAAGCTCAAGAATATGAGTAAATTGATATAGTGTATTGCGTGAAGGGGTTGAAAATACGACAATATCTTCGACTCAAACCCTAACACACTAATGTCGTCAACAGCTGTAATTGGTCTCCAATGGGGAGACGAAGGAAAAGGAAAAATCATCGATAGCTTAACAGCTAATGCAGATATGGTCGTCCGCTACGCCGGTGGCAATAATGCCGGACACACCGTTTATGTTGGTGCTGAGAAATATGTTTTACACCTTATCCCAGGTGGAATTCTACACGACAACAAGATCAATTTAATTGGTCGTGGCTTGGTTGTAAATCTTGCTGCCTTGCATGAAGAGATTGAAGGTTTGACCGCGCGTGGTGTGCCGGTGCTTGAACGACTGCGTATTGACGGACGGGCGCAGCTTATCTTTCCGTATCATTGCAAGCTAGATGGCATGGTTGAGAAATGGCGTGGCTCGGGCCGTATTGGAACTACTGGGCGTGGCATTGGTCCCGCCTATGCCGATAAAGTTGCGCGCACAGGCATCCGTCTAATAGACGTGCTTGATGCCGATTACTTTAAAGAGCGCCTGAATGCAGCACTTGCAGAAAAAGATGCCGTGATGCGTGAGGTTTATGGTGTAGAGCCAGATTCGCATGAAGATTTGTTCGAAACAACTATTCAGCAGGCCGGTGCATTGCGTGATATTATCGTGGATGGCGGCAAGCTTGTTCGCGAGGCCTATGCCGCGGGTAAAAATGTATTGTTTGAAGGCGCCCAAGGCGCAATGCTCGATCTCGATGCTGGGACATATCCATTCGTGACATCGTCATGGACAGGTATCGCTGGTATTGCCGGTGGTACGGGGTTCCCAGCAAATAAGGTAGACCGCGCATTGGCAGTCACTAAGGCTTACTGCACTCGCGTTGGTGAAGGCCCTTTCCCGTCAGAGCTACACGATAAAATGGGCGAAGACCTACGCGCGGCTGGCGGAGAATTTGGTGCCACGACAGGGCGTCCACGTCGATGTGGATGGTTCGATGCCGTGCAGGCGCGTTACGCATGCGAGTTTAATGGGCTCGACGGCGTGTTTGTCACAAAGCTAGATATTCTGTCAGGTTTTGACGAGCTTAAGGTCTGTGTGGCTTATAACCTCGCTGACGGAACAGCTGTGACCGAGTATCCAGCAGATGGTGCCAACCTTGAAGGTGTGGTGCCAATTTATGAATCATTTCCTGGCTGGACTGAAGATTTGACCGCGGCAACTTCGCTTGCCGACTTGCCTGAGAATTGCATCAACTATGTGCGTTTCATGCAAAAGCAGATGGGAGTGCCTGTTGTCAGTCTTTCTGTCGGCCCAGGACGCTCGCAGTCTTTTGAGTGCGAGATTTCTGAGGTCGTGAATGCCTAGCGGAGACCGCCCAGACTGCGCCATGCCGTGCCATGTAGCAATTATTATGGATGGCAACGGGCGCTGGGCGAAATCACAAGGCTGGCAACGATTACGCGGGCATCAAGCGGGTATTGATTCGGTGCGCGATGTCGTTGAGGCATGTGCCGAATGGGGTATTGCCAACTTGACGCTGTATGCTTTTTCTACTGAGAATTGGTCGCGCCCACGGCTCGAAGTTGCGGGCTTAATGAAATACTTAAAAAGTTTTTTGCTCGCCGAGAAGAGCACCTTGTTAGAAAACGGCGTGCGTTTGCAAGGCTTGGGTCAACTTGAAGATTTACCGGATGATGTGTTGTCCGTCTTACGGCAGGTCGAGGCCGATACCGCACATTGCACTACTATGACTTTACGGCTTGCCTTGTCTTATGGAGGGCGGCAAGAAATAGCCACTGCGGTAAAGCAAGTATGCCAAAAAGTTAGCGCGGGTGAATTGACCGTCGACGATGTTACTCCTGAATTTATTCAAAGTAATTTGTACGACCCGCAAATGCCCGATCCAGACTTGGTCATTCGCACCGCCAATGAACACCGCCTGAGTAACTTTTTGTTGTGGCAAACTTCATACGCTGAGTTTTACTTCCTAGAAAAACTGTGGCCAGAATTCCGGAGAGGCGATTTGGGAGAAGCGGTGCTTAACTACTCGCAGAGGCTGCGTAAATTCGGTAAAGTGGTAGATAATGATTAAAGATCTCAAACAGCGTTTAAGTTTAGGTAGCATTTTGGTCGTAGCGATTATTGGCTTACTCATTGTTGATCGCGATTATTTCTCTGCGGCAGCCGCGATTGTTTTTGCGATACTTGCTTTGGCGGCCCAACAAGAGTTGTATTCGATGGTGTCTTCTAGCTCAGACCCTGTCCGTAAATGGTGGGGGTCTTCTATGGGAGCCGTTGCTCTCGGAGCAGCTTGGCTTGCGCCTGATTGTCGATTCGAATTGCTGTGCGGCAGTATTGTTTTATACCTGATTTACGAAGTGTTGAGTTGTGATGCGGAAGGCGCTACCAACCGTATCTCTGCCACTCTTCTGCCAGTGCTAGTTGTCCCCGTGTTGCTTAGCTATGCGATGTTGGTACGTCACATTCCTGAAGATGGCTGGGCATGGATGGTCATGCTAATCGTTGGTTGTAAAGCTGGTGACTCATCGGCTTACTTTATAGGCTCTGCAATCGGTAAGCACCGGCTAAGTCCTAAAGTGAGTCCTAATAAATCATGGGAGGGTGCAATCGCGTCAATCATTGGTGCCAGCATCGGTGGCTACTTAGTCGCAAGCAACGCCTTTGTTGAAATGCCAGCAACCGAATTGTGGTTAGGTGCAGTCATCATCACCAACGTCGGCGCACAATTTGGTGACCTTACGGAAAGCCTGTTGAAGCGTGGCTGTAGCAGTAAAGACTCGGGAAGCGTACTGCCTGCCTTTGGTGGCACGTTTGACATGGTTGATTCGTTTTTAATTGCCGCACCCAGTCTGTACTTTTTCTTGTTGCTGATGGGTAAGGTGAGCTGATGGAGCACCGCATCCCTTTAATGTCGCTCGAGGAAGAGCAGTCACTATTCGGCCCGCACGATCGCTATGTCAAGCAAGTAGCTCGCCGCCACCAGGTGCGGATGTCCTCGCGAGGCGGGACTTTGCGCCTTAAAGGGTCGCAAGAAGAAATCGACATTATGCATGCCCGCGTCGACAAAATTCTCGAGTTACTACGCAGTGGCCGTGAACTTGAAGCCAACGAAATAGAGGCAATGCTTTTTGATGAAGATATAAATGCTAAAGCGGCTGTATCTAAAAAAGGTAGTGCGGGTCATGGAAAAAATGACCAGCGCGGCAGTGTTCGCGCGAGTGGTAAATGGCCGACAGCTCGGACCGAAGCGCAACAACGCTATTTAGACTTGTTGCGTACTAAAGATTTGGTTTTCTCCTCAGGTCCAGCGGGTACGGGCAAAACTTACCTTGCTGTTGCTGCAGCAGTGCGCTCCTTACGCGAGGGCAGCTCTAAGCGGTTGGTGCTAACACGCCCAGCCGTTGAAGCTGGCGAGCATTTAGGCTTTTTACCTGGCGACCTGGAAGACAAGATTGATCCGTATTTGCGCCCGTTGTTTGATGCCTTGAACGACTTAATGAGTCCGGCAGCAACGCGTAGAATGCGCGAGTTAGATATTATCGAAGTAGCGCCATTGGCCTTTATGCGTGGCCGAACCTTTAATGACTCATTTGTGATTCTTGACGAAGCGCAAAACGCAACCAGTGTGCAAATGAAAATGTTTTTGACGCGTTTAGGCGAACGCACCAAAGCAGTAGTTACTGGCGACATTTCGCAAACCGACTTGCCAGGTTCTAAGTCCGGGCTGAAAGATGCCATCCGGCGCCTTGGCAATATCGAAGGTGTTGGCGCTGTCGAGTTCGCCGCTCAAGATGTTCAACGCTCTAGTTTAGTAGCAAGAATTGTGCGAGCTTATGAGAGCTGATTCTCAGGTTACGGTTATTGTTAGCCAACAAATCGAACTAAGCCAAATCGCCGAATTGGTTAGCTGCAACGATCAGCAGTTCAGTGACATTATTAACCTGTGTTTTTCCGAGTACGCGCCGCAACAAACTTCTGTAGAGTTGTGCTTGATGAATGAAAAAGAACATTGCGCTGCTCATCAGAGATTTTTGAACGACCCTAGCGCGACTGATGTAATGGCGTTCCCGTACGACGACGACGACTGTTGCGGAGAATTGTTGGTTAATGTTGAAATGGCATTGCGCCGCGCTCCAGAGTTCCCTCATGGCCCTGTTCACGAGTTGTTGCTGTATGTGGTGCACGGAACGCTGCATTTACTCGGTTTTGACGACCATCAGCCACGAGATATCGAAAATATGCGTGCAGCGGAGCAAAACATTTTACAACAAGCCATTAAGACTAATATTTTTTAGTTGGTTTTACCTTGAATAGTCGCTTCTCAAAGCGCACTCTATGTATGAGAGAGACGTGGAGCACCCGCAGCGGTGCGGCGTTCTTTATTAAATGGTAAAAAAAGTAATCGTCGAGAAAGAAGAAAACCCAACCTTGAGGAGGTTGTGGAGTGAGTACCGCGATGATGAAAGAATTGAAGCGCGTAATGCTTTAATTGAATATTACCGACCGTTTGCGAATATGGTCGCGCGCCGCCTAAAATCAAAGTTGCCGCGTAGTGTTGAATACGGCGACCTCGAATCTGCTGGGGATGTCGGCTTAATTCAGGCCGTTCAGAAATTCGACCCATCCCGTGGGGTTCCGTTCGAGGCTTTTTGTAACTACCGAGTGCGTGGGGCGATTATTGACGAGTTGCGTCGACACGACTGGGTACCACGCCCGATGCGCACGCGTCTCAACCGCCTTAAGCAAGTGGTTCAAGAGTTACGCTCTGAATTAGAGCGTGAGCCTAGCGAGCCAGAAATAGCCGCAGCGCTTGGCGTTGACCTCGAAGAGTATCACCAGAAGTATGGGGGGGGGCGCGATGCGCCAGTGCTAGCGGGTAGTAAAGTCCCAACGGATGAAAGCGAGTCTAATGGTACGCTC
>CAXGOF010000091.1:0-6842 GCA_964011335.1 uncultured bacterium | reverse complement strand
ATCCGGCCAGGCGAACTTGATTTATCAAATCGACAATAATGTGATTCTCATAAAATTTAGAAGCCGCAGCATCACGCCATGCATCACTTGACTTTGACAAAATAAATTCTTCTTCGCGATAGCGCACGACAACAGCTGAAAGATGTTGTGGATTGAAGTCTAAAATGCGCTGGCTGCGCAGCGCTAGCGGCGGCTGTTGAAAAATAGCGAAGCGCTGTGGCGTGACATGCAGCACGAACGCCCGCTCGTCTGACACTACTGAATCTGAGTAAACATCAAGAACAACGTTTTCGCCTTTGCCACTTAAGGATAGCTGGCCGAGTTTTATACCTAGTGCATAATCAGAAGTAAGCGGAGCTCCCAGAGCGGCAATTCGAGCTCCGAGAGCTGCGTCAAGTAGAGTACTCGCATTAAGACTAAACAATCCATCAAAAGGCTCCGTAAAGCGCCAAACGTTATCTTTTTTATAAGCGACAAAAGAGTATTCTGAGTTAACTGCCCGCCACTCGACTTTTTGTAATTTAGCGCCGAGGGTAGACAAGCGCTGATCGCGCCAAGAGTCAATAGAGCGAGAAATTATGGAGACGAAGCTGTTCGGCACCAGGCAGGTATTGCCATCAAACTGACCAACCCCAAAATCGGACTGTATCGACTGTGCACCTATCAGCAAGGTGTGCTTCATACCGTTAGTCGAATAAGTTTCAACAACGAATCTTGGCGTATCGAGTCCGAGATCTGCTGCAGTTTGGTTTTTGAGATTTGGCGGCAAGTCACGCACGCGCAAATCGTTAAATTCATCAAACAGTGCCCTTAACGCACTTTCATTAACAGCGTCGGCAATGGGCTCACTCATCGACCACCGCTCGTCATCAAGTATGAAACTGACACTGTTGCCATAAAGAGGTCGGCTCACGACGATGCGCTCTACGTTGTTAAGCTCGCTAAAAAGCTGGTCGGCAATGACTTGCTCGACAGGTTCCTCTATCGCGTTGATAGTCGCGTTGAACTTGCGTAGTGCACCAAAGGCACTCAACAACACAACAACCATAAACAAAATCTTGGTTTTCGACATTACTTACGGCGCATCCAAACGATTAGGGAAAGCAGCAAACACAACCCCGGGAGTAGATACAGGGTTAAAGACTTTATCCTTCCGAGTATTTCACGCGAAGGATGGAATGGTATTTCATTGATGCTACGCAATCCGGACTTTTCGAGATCGTCGCCAAGCAAAAACATGATCGATGTAGCCAGCCAGTCTTTATTGTAGTCAAGGTGCTCGCGCATAATCTCATCTGAGCCCGACAACAGCAAGTGCCCTGCTCGCAATGCCGACTGCGGACTCCATACAGCACTGGCTATAGCGATAGCATGAATGCCAGCTTTCTCATTACCATCGCGCGCGAAGCGAACTCCTTGTTTGTCGTTGTCAATCCATGCGCCAACTGAAGTACGTAGCAAACGTGATTGACTATATTTGTTTGTAGAGTCGCCAAAGGTTAGCGGCCGGGTCCCCGCAAACAATAAGCTGCGTTTAGTCTTAAGCAGAGGTTCGTTAATCTTATGCTGCCCACTAATCTTACCAGCGTTAATCTCCAAAATGGCACATTCATGGCGTCCCTCCATAAAAGTACCTGCAATGGGTATCGCCTCGCAGAGCAAACCCTCTTCAAAGTGCTCACCGCGCTCTGCAAGAATTTGATTCCATTGATCGACCACCGCTGTGTTGGTAAAGGCACCCAATGCTAGAAACAGATGCCTATCGTCATCGACCCATTGCTTAGCAGCTGCAAAATCGAGTGGCGTAAATGGCGTAAGTTGCCCCGGCACCACTACTAAATCTTGATTATCAACCATCGAGAAACTATTCACGTGTGAAACAGTGTGCCCTTGACGCTCTAGAAACTCCAAAAAGGGCTGTATCGAAACATCATCGGCAAGGGCTTTAATCACGGCGACCTTAAACGGATTTGCGTTCGAAAGTCGCAAGGCAGCGTCACCGATAGCTTCGTCGATGCGTTCACGTCGCAGACGAGCGGCAATGCGCTGTTCATCGACCGCCTGGCTGACCTCGAACAAATCCTCAAACTTCAAAACGACATGATTGTCGCTTGTCGACAAAATGATGACTTCGCCAGATTGGCGACTATGCAATTGCTGTAACCGTTGTTGCTCTACCAAGGGGCTATTGGAGTCGATGATTAAGCTAGAGAAACTGCCAGACGCGCGCGCTTCAAGATCGTCAATTAACAGACGTAATCGATCAAATGCGCGCATATAAACATTTGAGTTGTAAGAGTTCAGCTTTTCATCTTCGCGATATAGGAACGCAGTCAGGCGTACCGGTGCATCGATACTCGCAATCGCATTCAACATTCGCTCGCTAACCCCGTTACTCTTTTCAGCCGTCAAGTCGAAACGCAGTCGCGCGTTCGGCGACGAGAAGACATATAAGCATCCTATGACCAAACAAATAGCTGCAATAGAAAGGCCGAGCGATATCGAGAGCAATAAGAATTTGCGATTCATGGTATCCACCTTCTTGAAACGAGGCGCAAGTAGGTCAAGAATAAGAACAACACACTTAACGACACTAAATACATAACGGCATAACTATCGATGAGCGCTGCCGCGAAGCCGTTGCTAATCAAATCTGGCAAATGGCTATTACGGGACACTTTACCTAGCACCGTATCGTTATATTGAAACAATGCGGGCAAAAACAACATGCAATAATTGATAGCGGCACCACCGCCAGCTGCTAACACCAAGTTCCCGCCCCATGAAGATGCGAAAAGACTTGTAGCGATAAACAGAAAACTTAACAAACACGACCCGACGAAACCACCGATAATGCGCGCCCAATCGAGTGTTGCGCCATGCATGTCGAGCAACAAAAAGAAAAAAAGCAAGCCACCCCAGAACACCAAGAAGAACAGGCACGCCGCGAAATACTTAGCCAACACCACGGCACTATCCGTAATGGGTGCTGTCAGTAGTGGCTCGAGAGTTGAGACACGATGCTCTTCTGCAAACATACGCAAACACAGTAGCGGCGGGAATATCGGCAAAAGCAACCAAACCAACATGCCGGAACCGAATAAATATGGTGGCAACAAACTAAGATCTGCCTGAATGTATTGAGTGTCAATGCTGATGTTAAACAGCAAGGCATTTAGTGAAAACCATACAGCCAGCAACACATAAACAAAAGGTGAGACTGCCAAGACAAACAACTCTTTACGGAGCAATGCGAAGAATGACGCCATTTAATCCACCTCTGCCGGAGAAGAAACGAATTCGGCAAACACGTCTTCCAGATCGCGCTTCGACGTCGAATACCCTGTAACACTTATTCCGCGTTCAATCATTTGCTTCAGACAATCTGCACGCCGTGAGACATCGATGTCGGCCACGAAGGTATTAGCACGCAAAACGACTGTCGATGTTAATTCGTCGCCACACTCTGCAAGCTTAGACAAATTTTCATCATGATCGCCATGAGTCGAAATAACCACTTGCTGATTTATGCTTAACAGCTGTTCAATATTTGCCGCCACCCGTGTTTTCCCGTGGTGGATAATAAGCACGCGATCGGCAATGTCTTCAACTTCTGGCAGCACATGTGAAGAGAAGATAATTGCTTTGCCCTCTTCTTTAAGGCCGCTCAATATATTGCGGAAGTCTTGGCGCTGCAGTGGGTCGAGTCCTGAAAACGGCTCATCAAGAATGAGGACTGGCGGGTTACCTAGCAAACAATCAGCAACTCCGAGCCTCTGCTTAAAGCCTTTCGACAAAGCATCAAAGCGTTGCTTGGCTCTTTGCTCAATGCCCACAAGCTTCATTACGCGCAAAACCTCGGCAGCGCGCTGCTTGCTATCGATGCGTTTAAGACCTGCGCGGTAACGCAAATATTCAGCGACATACAACTCGTTGGGTGCCACGAAATTCTCAGGAAGGTACCCCACCAAGGCGCGGGCCTGAAGCGATTTTTCTCGCAGTGACAAGCCGTTGACACAGGCCTCGCCAGATGATTGCGGCAGATAGCCACTAAGAATCTTAAGTGCCGTTGATTTGCCGGCGCCATTAGGACCTAGTAAGCCAAGTATCTCGCCCTTGCCCACGCTAATGGACAAACGGTCGAGCGCCAGCACGCTGCCGTACTGCTTACTTAAGGCTTCAATTTCGATCATCGACTAGGTGGGGCAAAAAGCATGCCGAGGCTAAAGGATACAATCCCCTGGCCTCGTTGAGTAGACGCACATTACTGTGCGTTTTCGAACACCACTATTCTTTGACTTCGAAGTCTGCGTCGATTACGTCGGCATCTTGGTTAGACGCCGGCTGTGCTTCTGGTTGCTGCTGTTCTTCCGCTGCGGCCGCTTCGTAGATTTTCTGAGCCACTGGCTGAATCGTTGTATTCAATTCTTCTACAGCAGCATCAATTGCGGCGAGATCTTCTCCCTCAAGAGCTTTCTTAGCAGCTTCGATTTTTTCTTCGATGGCTGACTTGTCAGCTTCGTCGATCTTATCTTCGCTTTCTTTGATGAGCTTCTCAGCTTGCCAAACAGATTGATCAGCGGCATTGCGCTTATCGGCCTTTTCTTTAGCAGCATCGTCTTGCTCTTTAAACTTATCGGCTTCGTCACGCATAGCCTTAATGTCTTCATCAGAGATGCCAGACGATTGCTCAATAGTGATATGTTGCTCTTTGCCAGTCGCTTTATCGACAGCACGCACAGACAAAATGCCGTTAGCATCGATATCAAACTCAACCTCAATTTGTGGAACACCACGCGGAGCAGCTGGAATACCATCTAGGGTGAAGTTGTCTAGCTTTCGATTGTCGCGCGCCATTGGACGCTCGCCTTGAAGCACTAAACATTCAACTTTATCTTGGTTGTCTGCCGCAGTACTAAACACCTCTTTCTTAGTTGTCGGAATTGTTGTGTTGCGCTCGATAAGCACAGTCATCACTCCGCCCATAGTTTCGAGTCCTAGTGACAGCGGCGTCACATCGAGAAGCACTAAATCCTCAACATCGCCAGAAAGGACACCGGCTTGAATAGCCGCTCCTTGCGAGACCACCTCGTCAGGGTTCATGGACTTGTTAGATTCACGCTTAAACACTTCGTTCACGATTTCTTGAACGCGCGGGATACGACTTGAACCGCCCACTAACAACACTTCGTCGATATCAGAAGGACTCACACCGGCATCTTTAATAGCCTGTAAGCATGGCTTCTTACAGCGATCAAACAAATCGGAACAAAGAGATTCGAACTTAGCGCGCGACAAAGTAAGCATTAAGTGCTTGGGTCCTGTCGCGTCGGCAGTAATAAACGGCAAGTTGATTTGCGTTTCTGAGCCAGAGCTCAATTCACACTTTGCTTTTTCACACGCCTCTTTTAGACGTTGTAAGGCCATCTTGTCATCGCGTAAATCGATACCGTTTTCCTTCTGAAATTCAGAGGCTACGTAATCAATGAGTGCTTCGTCGAAGTCGTCACCACCGAGGTGTGAATCACCTGAAGTTGCAAGCACTTCAAAAACGCCGTCACCCATATCAAGCACAGACACGTCAAAGGTACCACCACCAAGGTCAAAGACAGCAACTTTCCCGGACTTGTCTTTATCTAGACCATAGGCGATAGCAGCAGCAGTTGGCTCGTTAACAATACGCGCGACGTCAAGACCAGCAATGGCACCAGCGTCTTTGGTCGCTTGACGCTGAGCGTCGTTAAAGTAAGCCGGAACAGTAATAACTGCTTGCTTTACGTCGCCACCCAGATAATCTTCGGCGCATTCTTTCAGGTAACTAAGAATGTAGGAACTAATCTCTGGTGCAGAGTAATCCTTGTCTCCAACCTTAACCTTCACGAAATCGCCCTTCGGGGCGGTTATTTCGTATGGCAAATGGCTACTCAATTCGCCTAGCTCGTCGCTGCGAACACCCATGAAACGCTTAATAGACGAAATCGTCCGCGTAGGGTTAGTTACAGCCTGACGCTTAGCAGCACCACCAACCAAACGCTGGCCGTTGTCTTGAAAAGCAACTACAGAGGGAGTGGTACGCCCCCCCTCACGGTTTGGGATGACTTTAGATTCGCCACCCTCAAGTACAGACACTACTGAATTCGTTGTGCCCAGGTCAATTCCGATTATTTTTGTCATAATTTTAATGAGGATTTCCTCGCTTAGTTATCGCAAGAGTTGTGCCACAGTATTCCTGCCAATATGGCAGTTATTCGCCTTGATAATCCTTAATCTTGCGGTAAAGCGTGCGTTCACCAATGCCAAGCTGGCGAGCGGCAAGCTTGCGATTATCCTTGAAGGCATCGAGCGTAGCTAGTATCAATTCCTTTTCTACAGATGCCAAGGATTGACCCACAAAATGCTCAATTGCACTTTCGTCAGTTAGCTTGGCAGCGGTCTCAACACTTGCAGCGGCATTCGGAAGATCCTCAACATTTGCTTGTTCCAGTCCAAAGGGCAAATCATCGACACCAAGGCAGCCATCCGTATCAAACAGCACCATGTTTTCGACCACATTTCTCAACTCGCGGATATTACCTGGCCAGTTATGCGCCACCAAGTTTGCCAAAGCTAAGCGATCAAAGCTTGGCTCATCTTTGGATTCACGCGCGGATATCTCTTTGCAAAAATGGTTGGCAAGCAGTGGTATGTCACCGTCACGTTCGTGTAATGGGGGCACATCAATAGTCACTACATTTAACCGGTAGTACAAGTCTTCACGAAATTCGCCAACTGCAACAGCTACTTCTAGGTTTCGGTTAGTCGCCGCAAGCACACGAATATCAACCTTACGTGCCTGATTCCCA
>CAXGOF010000090.1:0-6954 GCA_964011335.1 uncultured bacterium | reverse complement strand
ATCACAGTTTCCGCCCCTAGCTTTTATGTGATTTCAGTCGCCCTTGATATCGCCAGACAAACGAATGGCGCTTTCGACCCTACTGTTATGCCATTGGTAAACATGTGGGGCTTCGGCCCTGAGGCAAATAGCCCATCTGCTCCTACGGACGCTGCGATTGCCTCTGCCATGGAAATTTGCGGGTGGCAGCACCTTCAATTAAGCAACGACTCGTTCTTTGTGGGCAAAGATATCACAGAATTAGAAATTGATTTGTCCGCGATTGCCAAGGGCTTTGGTGCCGACAACGTTGCATCAGCATTAGATGCTAGCGGTGTAACCGACTACATGATTGAAGTGGGCGGCGAGGTAAGAGTGCGAGGCAATTCTGGGAAGCAACGTCCGTGGCGACTCGCTATCGATTCTCCTAACGCAAAAAACTATGCACGAATTATCGAATTAACTAGCGGCGCGATTGCCACCAGCGGCGACTACCGTAACATGAGAATCGTCGACGGCGAACTCGTATCACACACCATAGATCCTACTACTGGACGCCCCATTACTCATAACCTAGCATCGGTCAGTATTGTTGCGCAAAACTGCACCATTGCCGATGCCATGGCCACCGCGTGCATGGTACTTGGCGCTGATGCGGGGCTCGAGTTGATAGAACGCACTGCAGATGTCGAAGCCTATTTTATTGAGCGGATCAACGAGAGTGCATTTATCACCTCTCAGTCAAGCGGGTTTCCCGAAGAGCTAAACCTCGATTGATCGAGCTTGCGACAGTTTTACAGACTGGCTAGCGTTGTGTAGTTGACGTTTAGGATTACCTAATTCGGCAAGCATCACTAACTCGTTACCGTCATCTGATGCACAAATATCTGCGTCTTTACGCGCGCACACACACTCACCCAACAAGTCGGCCTCGTCTGGAGTCTTGCCACCACAAGAACCAGCTAGGTTTTTACCGGAGACCCATACACCCACAGACATAGCCGTCACAATGACGACAAAAGCAAACGCGGTTAGGACGAAAGTTGTCATGCCTATATTCTAACTGCGCTCTCGATTACTGCTCGAAGCTGTCATCGAGATCTAAAGCGTAATACGTGCCGCCATCAACCATCGGCTCGGCGCGCACCAGGCGTCCGCGGTATTCCTTGTCTTTGATTTTGACTACTACCGATATATTGCCCGTAGCGCGGATAAGTAGCCCATGCTCGCTGGCGTTGACGGTTTCGCCTTCGAGGCTGCCGGCGGCAAGCATCATTGCGGTAGGAGCCACGTATTCGTGACGATCGTTATTTCTGCGTTCGTTTTCTGACATGATATTTTTTTACTTCTCTTTAACGGCTCGCTCTGGGTAGGCCACTAGCTTTAATGCCGCGATTGTTGCCTCGTAAGCGTCATCGTCGACGGGATCACCTTCGTTAAGGAACAAATGAAACATCGCGTAACATACACCATAGTTTTCAGTCACTCCAAGCGACTTGCCATTAACAATCGAGTCTAATTTATTGCCTTTCCAGAGGAACAGTAATTCATCGCCTGCAACCAAGTTAGTTACCTCAAACCATGCGCGTAACTGCGTCATAGCTTTTAAGGATATCGCGAGGTTCTTTTCGTCTTTGGCATAGAGTTTTTCAATATCCGGCGCCAAGCTATTGTCGAAAGCCTCGGCGATGTCTTCGCCCTTAACGTCGCGGGCCATCACCCAACGCATAGTTTTATTAAAGGCGTTATTCAACAAAGCAGCATCAATAATAGCTGTAGCATCATCGTCGTCTTCGGCTGCAGAAGCTTTCTCAAACGCCGCTCTCATGATTGGCGCAGCACTCGACTTGTCGACGTAAATGCCAAAGCCGTAAACGTCAACCCAAAACTTCTCACGCACACCGGTGCCGACTAAATGTTGGCGCTCACCTTTTGCAATATCTATGTAAACGGGAAACGAAATTTCTGTTTCAGCTTCAAGAACAGTCGGCACCTCTTCTTGCGCCGTTGCCTTTTGAGACGAATCTTGAGCCCACAGATTTGCAGGCAATATTAGTGCTAAAGAACTAATGAGTATTGTTTTCATGATGCTGTAATGTGTATTTTGCAGGCTTCGACAAATTGTTCGCTACCCACGATGTTGCGCGGGACGATTAGCCCCTGCGTTGGCTCTAGCTTAAGATAAACTCGCTGCTCAGTTACTATTAAATCTTGAAAACTAGTCCATTCTATTTTTGAAGACTGGCCATCACGCTGTACATGAATGCCGTTTTGGTCATAACCGAGTGTATGCGCAGCAAGCATATCGCCGCTGCCATCCTTTAATATCTTTTGTAAATACTTAATGGTGCGCCGTTTGTGATATTTCGGGAAAAGGACAAACCACGCCAAGCTTAAGAATAAAAACGAGATGCCGTATGACATTTCGTCGTATTTGAGCATAACTATTAAGCCGAAAACGGCGTAAACCATGCCGATAGCATAGTGGCTGAAGGCGCGGATGCGGCGCATCTGCGGCACGCGCTGGTGAGTGTCTAAAGTGAACTCAACCCAATCTTCGAAAGTTAAGGTGTAAGTTAAAGACAAATCATCACCTTTCCGAACACGTCACGCTCAGCCACTTTGCGATGCGCAGCTTGAATGTCATCGATGCTAAATTCGCTGTCGATGATTGGCGATAGCCTATTGTCGAATACCAGCTTGGCGACTTGGTGCATCTCGCCAAGACCACCCATGGTACTGCCTAAAATGCTGAGGGATTTGAAAAAAATCGGTGCGAGATTCAGCTCCATTTGAGCTCCGCTAGTGACTCCGCAAGTAACTAATCTACCTCCTTTCCCTAGAGCCCATACGCCCAATGGCAAGGTGTCTGCGCCAACGTGATCGACAATGATGTCTAACCCCTGCTTGGAAGTGAATTGCTTGGCAGCAGCCTGCCAATCATCTGTACTGTAATTGACGGCTAAGTCGGCACCATTTACCATGCCTTTGGTACATTTGGTATCGCTACCCGCAGTTACCATGACATCTGCGCCATGCAATTTAGCGATCTGGGTGGCGGCGACCGACACGCCCGAACCCGCTGCGTGAATCAACACTTTATCACCCGGCTGGACTTTGCAACGTTCGACCAACATGTGCCACGCCGTTAAATAAGTCAGGGGGAACGCAGCCGCCTCGCGCAAAGAGAAATCATCTGGAACATGAATAATGTTATCCGCATTAACCACCGCTAACTCGGCATTACCGCCATCACAAGTCTCGCCGTAAATGCCATAATCTCGTGCTAAATTGTGGTTTCCGCTAGCGACTTGGAGAGATGGCTGAGAGTGATAGCCAGGAGCCACAGTAACGCGGTCACCCACTTTACAGTGAACCACACCATCACCAATGCTTTCAACTACCCCGCTAAAATCGCAGCCCGGAGTAATCGGCAGCGGAAATCTATGCCCGGGCACACCACGTCGCACCCAAGTATCGAGATGATTCAAAGCCGCGTACTCGACACGAATACGCGCCTGCCCTGCTGCTGCCACGGGAGCGGTAATATTTTCAATTCGCAGTACTTCAAAATCGCCGTGCTCATGCACGCGAACAGCTTTCATGGTTTCAGTCATTGCCCTATATTGTAACGGCTTCTAGTCGATATCTCGAAAGTGACCTGCATTGTATGCCGAAATGATGTACATCAGCGACTCAGCAGCACGTGGCGCCGAAAATGAAATACTACTAATACGTATATTGCGCCAGCGATTTAAGCGATCTAACTCAACCATAATTTGCCAGGGCTCGGTGTAGTCGCCAACTGAAGGGTCACCATCAGATAACACTATCACCTCTTCGATGCCCTCCAAATCGAAGGCGCGCGCAATGCCGCCATACAAATTGGTTCCTCCAGTAAAGCTGTTGTTCGCAACAAAAACCGAAGCATAGGCCTTAGAATCTGAAGTTACCGCGGTCAATTCCTCGTACATATCACGAATCATCGATTCAAAGAAAACTACATTAAATTTCGCGGACGACGGCAATATCGGCAACATTTTGTCGAACTCTTCTATCACCTTCATAGCCCGCGTCATCCGCCGTAACTCATACATTCGCTCAGTCATTGACGATGAGGAGTCTAGCACGAAGCAAATGTTATCACTGAAAATTGGAACGCCCATATAAGCAACCGTTTGCAATTCTAAATCACTGATTTTAGGAGCGCGCATTGGCGTCTCAAAGGCTTTGTGCTGCAAATAAGCCACATGCCAAGAACGGTAATCATTACCTATCTTATAACCTGTAATATGCTGCAACATCGCAGCAGCCTCGGCTGTTACCCGACTGCGCCCCTGCCTCAGCAAGTCAATAAGCACGGGGATATGATCGTCACTTAAGTCGCGACGCAGCACTTGAAGAAACTCAAGTGCGACTTCCCCAGACTCGCTGTTCATTCTGCGCATCACTTCTACTTGTGCCGCCGATAAATCAATCTCGGCTAATGCGCGTATCGCAGCTACCCGTTGCCACGGATGAAGTTTGGGCTGAGACAAAACGGAACGTGCAACATCGCGGCCCCCTTCAAAGTACTTGCTAAGGCCATAAACGGCTTCGGCGCGCACTGCGGGCAAGCGATGCGTCAAATATTTCTTCATTGGCGCATGCGCTTCTTCTGAGCAACGCGCAAGACAGCGCACATATGATATCAAGGCATCATCGGAATGAAGGTTGCGCCTCATCGCCGTTAGCGACAGATAATCGACTTTAACATCAAGGTAGGCCAACGCCCTTAAAGCCTCAAGGCGCTCGTTCATTTCGGCTTTGCGGTCCGTGAGCAACAGCAATAATTCACTCTCCTTGGGCATCGGAAAACCGCGACGTGGAACGGCATGACGCGGTATCAAATTCGCCCAAGTATTACTTGGCGTAGATTGCAGCGCGCACAGGCTGCTCAGCAACAGAGAAACTAACATGGATGAACACGAGCCGAGGGCTCACATAACATATAATAACCGCAATGAAACTTCGACAGTGGTTATTCAGCAGCCTAATAGGAGCTTCCCTCGCGGGATGGCTGTGCTTAATCGAGTTCTTTATGGTTGGCTACAATCAAGCTGGGCCCGTTTCGAAGCACGACTTAACGGGTCCTTTATTTCGCAGCATGCTAGTCGGAGCAGCCCTAGCACTAACCGTTCACCCGTTTCGCGCTTTGTACTGCACACGAACACTGCGCAAGACGTCTGCCTATATGGCGTCGGCCCTGTTTATGGTTTTTGCATTGGCTATATTCGCCGTCCATTTTCATTTCAATTTACTGACACCTGTCGCTGGTGGCGCCACTTTAATGTGTTATCTCGCACTGCAATATTTATTCAGTCGTGACAACGCTTTCGCCGCCGCTAGTTTATTCGCACCACTCACCCACGCCGTCAGCTGTGGCCTACTCGCCATCACCATTATTTACTGTGCGGTCGACGCGCCTAATGCCAACAAATCTGCTGCGCCGAATGTGTTAGTTATCATCATTGATAACGCGCTAAGTGAACATTTTGGATGGGACGAATACCACCGACCGACTAGTCCAAATATCGACAAGTTGTCTAGCGAAGGATTAACTTTAGGCGATTGTCAATTATCAAAAAGCTCCATCTCTGTCGCCGACGCGATTAGTTCGTTGGCGACATCCTTCGACGATGACTACGCAACGATGTTGATCAGCCGTAGGCAATCATTGATTGCCGCCGATGATTTCGCGACAAGCCGCAATATCGCAGCTCCATCACTAGCTGACCGGCTCAGTATTAACGCATTCAACAGCAAGCGCCCTATGGGCGATTGGGCGCAGCTTGACGCCGCCAAAAACTTTATTCGTGATTCCATGCTCCTCGGTCAGCCCTTTTTCTTGGCCTACAACTTACAAAGCTGCGAGCAAAGCTCCTATGTCCCGGAAGTTGTCCGCGGGCGCTTCTCTGCTGCTGCTGCATCCGATGGCGAGAAACTCATTTCTACGTACGATGAATGCCTTTGGTCTCAAGATCGCCTAGTAGCCGAACTGATGAAAATACTCGACGCTAAAGACGTGCGTGAAGACACTTTTATTGTCATCATCGGTAATCAACTTCCTGCGCATATCGACAACGACAAACGCATTCCGCTAATCATTCGTTACCCTAAATTGGTGGCTGCGGGAAGCCACATCGCGGAACCTACCAACCCGTCATTCTTGACCGATAAAATAGTTCAACTACTCGAACTAGCGCGCCAACAGCAAGGCACCGACAAGGTAAACACAATTAGCAACGGCGAATGAAATCAGATCGTAACGTTTCCAGGTGAACCCGTTACGAACGCGCTGCATGACCACTTTCAGTATGAGTATGTCTGAACAGTAGAATAAGGCCAGAAGTATCAGGGCCGCAGTGATGCTTTCACTAGCACTAAATTCTGTGGCAACCTCTGCACCACTGCCTACAGCACCACTCGCAAGAACAAGCCACAGCGCACCGAGAGTGATAGCGCGTGATGCCAACAACATGAGTGTTGTAGTGCTAAAGTTTCGACCCAACACAAACCAGATTGTCCACCAATGAAAGAACAGGACGCAAGTTACCACAGCAGGCTGTAGCAATAAGTCGGCCGCAGCAAAGAAAGCAGTGCTATTCATCAGCCTCATAGCACAATTTGTACAAATATTTCAGCGGGTAAATGCCACTGTCGTGACCATCACTAAATAAAATGCGGTAGGCATAGTTGCCAACAGGCTGCATATCCATCACTGTGATCTCGGTCGCGACATCCTCACGTTTGATGATTCGCTTGCCGCTTATCTCGCTAACGCAATGTGCGCACGGGCACAAAAAACGCAACTCGGCAATCGCCAGAACAACGCCTGGCTCGTCTTGCCAGCGGAATTCAAGCCCAGCATCTAAGCGCTTAACACCGCTAAGCGTCGCCATCAGAGGATTGGGCATTCTCTCCTTCTTCGCACTT
>CAXGOF010000089.1:0-7255 GCA_964011335.1 uncultured bacterium | reverse complement strand
CGGCTGATAAGCATACCGAATTAACAGTTTTTGACGGCAATGATTTACAGCCAGCTTTAGGCCCAAATGCTAAGTGGCTGTATTTTTTGTCTGATCGCAGTTGCAATGGCAACGAAGAAGGCCGCGATTTGGGTTTGTGGCGTATGCCAATTGGCGGCGGCGAACCTGGTTTGGTCGTTCATCCGGGCGGGCGTTCTTTACGCAACATGACGGTGGCAGCCAATAAAGAAATAGCGATTGCCGAAATAGAAATGGGGTTATCTCTAATCGATTTACAAACCGGAGAAATGACCGAGTTGAAAGTTTATGGCAGTATCGATAGTTCAATGCCGCGCTTTGCTGACGAAACAATCAGCGGTGGCGTGAATGAGTATGAGATTTCTTCTGATGGAGAAACTGTGGCTTTCATCGCAGAGGGCGATTTGTTTGTAATGCGTAATCACGACGACATCAAGCGTGCAGTCCGTCTTACGAGTCATGCAGCGGCAGAATCAAACCCTATCTTCACCAACGATGATAAAACTTTGATGTTCGTTAGCGAGCGCGATGGTAACGGAGAAGTTTATAAAATAGAGATAGGTGATGAGCAAAAGTTTTATTTGCAACAAGATGTGCAGCCGGTGCGCATTACAGAAACCGCAGCCGATGAGTCTTTGCTAGTCTTGTCACCGGATGGCAAGACTATGGCGTGGGTAGAGGGCCTAGGCAAATTTGTCGTTGGCGACCCCGATACATTAGCAGTCTCGCAGGTGATTTGTGATGGCTTCGAGGCCCCTAGCTTCGATTGGTCACCCGATTCCCGCTGGATTGCTTACTCAGTGTCGGATGATAATTTTAATGCTGACGTGTTTGTGATTAATGTGCATGAGAGTGATTCGTCACCAGTGAATATTAGTCAGCATCCAGATGATGATACTTCGCCTATTTGGTCGCCTGATGGGCGCAAGATTTTGTTCACTTCGCGCCGTATGATGCTTGACGAGACCGATGTCTGGGTTGCGTTTTTGCTCGCTGAAGATGAGCAGCGCACTGAGCGTGAGCGTCTCGAGGCCGCCGAGCGTAAAGTGGAGTCTGATAAAGAAGCCACGAAAGCGCAAGAGAAGCAAGACAAACTCGATGCTATTATTACAGGTGTCTTTAAGGGAGAAAGCGCTTCATTGGATCTACGCCTGCGCGGTGAGTCACTTATAGGTTTGTACATTATCGGTGAAACCGAAATCGAACTTACTAAGGCGGCCTGGGATGCCGAAAGTAAAACGCTAACGTACTTCGTCTCCGAACAGGCTGAGACCGAGTATGCTTTAGTTCTTGAAGGAGACAGTCTTAGCAACGATACCTTAAGCTTTGAGCGTGGTGACGACAAGTCGCAATTGCCTGAAGAGGTGATGGAACCAGATAGCTTGGTGCGCATCGATTTTGATGGCCTGCAGTCACGTATGAAAAAGCTGACGAGGCGTGAGGGTAATGAGTCTGCAGCGGGTTGGGCGGGCGACTCCGAAAAGTTTTACTTTAATGCGCGTCTTGGTACGCGCTTGACGAGCGGCACCACAGCAGAGACTGGTTTCTTTAGCAGTAATATCTATAAGCTAAAAGATAAAAATGTAGACAGCGAGAATATTTATGGCTTGCTGCATCATGATGAAAAGATTTATTGCGTAAAGAAAGGCCAGATATATAACGCAGTTGATGGCGGTGAGAAGCTCTCGTTCAGCGTGACATTTCGTCAAGATCGTATGGCAATGCGCGAGGCGGTTGTGCAGCAGACATGGGCTTTGCTGGATCGTACGTTCTACGACCCAGAATTTCATGGCCATGATTGGCGCGCTTCTTTAGAGAAGTGGAAACCAGCAGCAATGTTAGCGTCAACTCGTGAAGACTATGGCGAAATGGTTAACTGGATGCTAGGCGAAATGAATGCCTCGCACATGGGGTACTACTCCTTTGGTAATTCAGCTGCGAAAGAAACCGATAATCCGACGATGGGTTTATTGGGGGTGCTGTGGGACGAAAGTCACCAAGGTGCCGGGCGCCGCGTCGCCGAAGTGGTCGCCGAAACCCCTGCCGCTCGTAGTGATTCTTTATTGTTTGCCGGCGATGTAGTAATGTCAGTCAATGGCTTTAATTATGAACCCGTAGACAACTGGGCGCGATTGATGACTGCAACCGCTGGCCAGGAAACTTACCTGACTGTGCAAAATGAAAAGGGTGATTTGCGTCAAGTAACGATTCGCCCAGTCTCTTCAATTAACACTGCGCTTTACCACCGTTATGAGGCAAGGCTGCGTGCGCGAGTGGAAGAGAAATCTAGCAACCGTTTGGGTTACATCCATATCCAGTCGATGAGTACGGCACCTCTGCTCGAGTTTCAGCGTAAACTATTTGCAGCGGGCAATGGCAAAGATTGTTTGCTGATTGATGTTCGAGAAAACGGCGGTGGCTGGACGACTGATATGTTGCTAACTATGCTGACAACTCGCGATCATGCTTTCACAGTTCCTCGCGGTGGTGGAGTAGGCTACCCGCAGGGACGTCGCGTTTTCGCTACCTGGAATAAACCCGTTGTTGTTCTATGCAACGAAAATTCTTACTCTAACGCTGAAATTTTCTCATGGTCGATTAAAACATTGGGTCGCGGCCCAGTCGTGGGTAAGAAAACGTATGGTGCTGTCATCTCAACCGGTGGTGCAACTATGCTCGATGGTAGCTTTGTGAGAATGCCATTTAGAGGGTGGTATGTAAACGACGAAAATAAGACCAACATGGAATTAAACGGCTGTCCCCCTGATTATCCTGTAGAAAACCTTCCTGCGGAATATGCTAAGGATGAAGATAGCCAAATAGATAAAGCTATTGAGGTGGGACTCGGTCTGATAAATTGATATGATGTCGATTATGAAATTATTCTTACTCTTACAGCAAGCCACCATTGCATCAGACTCGGGCGATTTCATGCTCGATTGGCTAGGTGCCCCGATGTTTTCGTGGCAATTTTGGATGCTTGTCACCGTTGTTCTGCTTATCGGCGAAGTCTTTACTCTAGGCTTCTTGCTTGGTGCTTTAATGCCAGGTTCCATCATGGCAGCAATAGTCGCTGCCATGGGCTTTGGTATGAATGCTCAGCTTGCCGCATTCTCTATTGGCGTTATCTTAAGCTTACTATTTTTGCGACCGTTTTTCCTAGGTAGGATGAATGGCTCCAGTGAATCCTCAAATATTGAAGCGCTAGTAGGTTCTCCTGCTAAAGTGTTATCGGCAATCGTCGATGGCGAAACGGGGTATGTGAGGGTAGGCTCCGAAGAATGGCGCGCGCGCTCAATAGCTGACCACGATGCTGGAGACTTGGTCGAAATCATTGCTGTCGAAGGCAACACCTTGCTCGTTAAGTAATAATAAAATGCAACCAATACTAATTTCCTTTGTAGTACTTGTAGTAGTACTAGCTCTTAAGGGTCTGCGCATAGTGCGTCAGGCCGAGATCGTGGTCATTGAACGCCTCGGTCGCTTTAGCCGTCTGCTTAGTCCGGGCATTAACATCATTTGGCCATTCATCGACCGACCTCGCCAAATCCAATGGCGTGGTGGTTTAAGTAAAGGCGCGTCTACACGAATAGTAATGTCTGCGACAGTTGATATGCGCGAGCAGGTTTTTGATTTCCCTGAGCAGTCTGTGATTACTCGTGATAACGTTGTTATCTCCGTTAACGGTTTGCTTTACTATCAAGTGACCGACCCTAAGCGCGTAGCGTATGAGGTGGCATCATTGCCAACAGCTATTGAAAAACTAGCGCAAACTACCTTGCGTAATATTATCGGTGAAATGGAGCTCGATACGACTTTGTCGAGCCGTGATTTGATTAACGGAAAGATGCGCGAGGTTCTTGATGAAGCTACTGACAAGTGGGGGGTAAAAGTAAATCGCGTAGAATTACAAGACATCTCTCCGCCAACCACGGTGCAAGAAGCTATGGAGAAGCAAATGCGTGCCGAACGCGATAAGCGCGCAACAGTTCTTGATGCCGAAGCTGAAAAGTTATCCAAGATTCTACGGGCAGAAGGCGTGCGTGATTCTGAAATAGCTGAGGCCGAAGGGGATCGTCAGGCGCGTGTGTTGCGTGCAAGAGGCGAGGCCGAAGGATTAGAGATTGTTCGCGATGCCTTAGCAGGCGTCGATGCCAATGCAGCTCAATATCAAGTAGCCTTGCAATACCTTGAAACTTTAGGTGGTCTTGCGGCCAACGGCCGCGGCGATAAGACTGTGTTCTTGCCGTTTGAAACTGCAAATGTTCTGGGTGGTATCGGCTCTATTAAAGAACTGTTGGGGGATTCTAGTAGCAATAACGTAGACGGAACGCCTCCACCATTACCTCGTTAATGCTTGAAGGCGAAAGAGATTGCTCAGCAATTGAGGTTCGCCAGCTTCAGTTAAAGCTGGGTCGTAAACCAATATTACACGACGTTAGTTTACGGGTAGAAACCGGCTCTCTTTATGGACTGCTGGGGCGCAATGGGGCGGGGAAGACAACAACTATGCGGGCAGCGCTAGGGTTGCAGTCCTTCGTTAGCGGTAGCATTAAGTTGTTTGGCCACGATGTGAGTTCGATACATCAATTGCCGCAGCTTTTGGGGATTGCGCTAGATCCTCCTGGGCTCGACGATACTTTAAGTGTGCGCCAAAACTTAGAGTTGGCAAGAATTCGTGGTGGTATTGTTGGCGGGCGTAGCGTCACTGATGTCCTTGAAATTGTTGGCCTGACACACCGCCAACATAACTATGGCTCACGACTATCTCATGGCCAAGGTCGCCGTGCAGCGGTTGCGCGTGCTTTATTGGGTAATCCCGAGCTGCTTTTGCTTGATGAGCCGCTTTCTGGTTTAGATCCGCAAGGCGTGGAGCGCATGCTTGATTTGTTTCAAACTTTGTCACGCGACGAAGGCAAGACAGTCGTCTTGTCGAGCCATCATTTGCGCGAAGTTCAGCATGTTTGCACGCATGTAGGCTTGATAGATGATGGCCATACTTTACTTGAGGGTAAGACTGTAGATTTGCTGGCGACCATGCCTAGTCACCTTGAGGTGCATACTGCAGATGCTGCCGGTGTTGCGAAAATATTGACAGGCAGCGATGTTAGTGAAATAATTATTGCTGACCAAGTCGTGACCGGGATAGTTAATGCTCAATTCAATCGTGAGCCGGTATTGAAGTCATTACTTGCGGCCGACTTGTCAGTCGCCGAGTTTTTTGTGAAGCCTTCGTCGTTGGTAGACGTTTTTCAGGACGCTGTAGATACTTATGACAAGCAACAACAAGAAGCGTATGTCTAGTTTCTCTCGCGCTTTTGCCGGTGAGCTATACCTGTTCAGTCACCGACGCTCTATTCGAATAGCGCATATTGCTGTGTTCGCTCTTGCGGCTGTGTTTGCCGTGATGAATCTAGGTTTATTGGCTGCGACTGCCGAAATGAATAATGTCGGGCTGGTGGAGTTACCTGCATATAATTTCTGGCCACAATGGGCGGCTGCGACTCACACGACAATGTACCTCGTCGAGCTTTTGGTAATCATGCTTGTTGCTGGGTCCCTACCTCACGAAATAATGTCAGCAGCCACGCGCGATCCTTTGTCGCGGCGAATATCACGCACTTCATTCATTTTGGCGCGCTCTGCAGTCGCTCTTATCTTGCCACTGACCTTATATGCATGTGCTTTGATTGGTTCGGCACTAATGTCAGCGATATTGTTCGATGCCGGCAACATAATGGACGGCCAGGAAGTGCTGTTTAGCATTTCTGAGGTTGGGATAGATACGGCTTTGTTCAAAGCGATGCGGCATGCGGTGTTGCCATTAATTACTCTCGGGGTGATAGCATCTACTTGCGGCGCAATTTTTAAACGTTCAGTATTAGCGGTCGGCGCGAGCTTCATTTTGATTATTTCGCCAACAATGTTCTATTCCGACTTCAAAGACCAAATGCCATATTATTTTGCCGATTTCTTGCCGGCTTTTGGCGCCGATTCCTTTCTGAATGAGGTGGCTATTTTCTCTGCCGGGGACAGCACAGCTTTCTCGGTAGATTACGAAGAGATGGCTAACATCGGTTGGTTTAGTCCTTTGCCATACTTGGCTTTGTCGGTAATCCTCTCTATCCTTTTCTTCCGTAAGAAATCTTTGTAATGCGTTCCCCCCTTTTCCTCTTATTGCTTGTTAGTTGCTCCTATACGGTGCAGCCTGCAGATTTACCGTCATCTTTCTACGGAATTGATGTCGCCGAAACTATCGAGAGTGCCGAAACGGCTTTTCTCGGAATAGAGACTTCATTACTGCAATCTGCCGATGCTTTTTCACTAGATGTGCAGCCAGGTGTTTTGATTAAGGATGTCGGCGATGATTCTCCTGCTGGCATAGCAGGGCTGCGCATCGGAGATATATTACTTAGTTACGACAGCCATCCCACCGACGATCCGCAGCGTCTGACATCGTTGCTTACAAGCGAACGGCACTCACGCATTGTTCAGTTAGAAATCCAGCGTGGTACCGAAGTGTTAATTGCTGATGTCGAACTTGCGATGAAAGCCACTAGCCGGCTGCGTTCAAAATATTTTATTGAACGAGGGTTGTTGCGAGTTGCATTCTCCAATACCTTTGAAGGCATGCCTCAAATTGTGAAGCTCGACGATTTAAGCCCGTTGCTAAGCGCCGGCGTCGCAGTCGGCGATGTGGTGCAGTCTTTCCAGGGCCGCGATCCAGGTTCATCCTTTGAGCTAGTTAGGCGTATCCGTGGTTTAAAACCAGGAGAAAAGGTAACGATGACAGTTACGAAAAAAGACGGCGCGCAAATAAAAGTGACATGCGAGTCATGGCAGCCGGAGACATTCTTGACGGAAGTGGGCTTGTGGCCCTTGTTCTATTATAAGCGTTATCCTGGCCAAGATAAGGGCGTGTTTACTTGCGGCAACTTGGTGCTAGTCGATTTGTTTAGCTACGAACGAGACCGAAACGAGCAAAAGTATTCGATACTAGGTTTTTTCGGATGGCGCACTGGCGCGTTGATTCTCGAAGAAGAATAATTCTATACTAAACGATGTTTTACTCCTTAATATTACTCTGTCTGTCGCAGTCTGCGCATCAAATAAGTTATGTACAACCACGCGGCTATTTTAATAATGAAATGCAGTTTGCTGATGCCGATGGTGATGGTGATCTCGATATGTTTTTGGCGGTATATGACAACAGTCGCCGCTATATAGACATCCATTA
>CAXGOF010000088.1:0-7256 GCA_964011335.1 uncultured bacterium | reverse complement strand
GTGCCCACTCATTGTCAGGAGCAGGCGGCAGTTGAGTTGCGACAAAAGATTGGTTATTCGGGCGTTGCTGTGTAGCGCGGCGACGGCGACGGCGACGTGGTTTACGCCTGCGTTGATTGGATGCGGCCATGTGTTGGTGCGGTTTTTAGTTTTCTGGCCAGCGCGAAGATAATGTGCGCGGCTTCAGGCTCTTAAGGTGCGGAACTAAAAGTTCTACTTGTTCGCGAAGCGCGCTTAAGGATGAGTCGTTACATAGAATAGCATCTGCTAACGACTTCTTGGACGCAATTGGCATCTGCATTTTTTCTCGTGCTTGCCAATGTTCGATACTCCAGCCGTGGCGCTCGCAAGCACGCGCTGAGCGTTGCTCTTCAGGAGTATCGACAAAAACCACAAAGTCGCATAATTTCTCGAGGCCCCCTTCATGAAGCAGGGGAATGTCGAGCATGACCACTAAATTCGGCTGCTGTTTTGCCAGAAAACTTATTTCTGCGAAAATAATTTCTCGGACCTCGGGGTGAAGGATTTGCTCGAGCAGCAAGCGACTGCTTTCATCGCGAAATACCATTGAGCCGAGCTTGGTGCGGTTCAGGGCACCCATTTCATCGCAAACGTCCTGCCCCAAGGCAGATATTATCTTATTTACAATTCCTTCGCGTTGTAATAAATCGGAAACAATGTCATCCGCGTTGATATGCTGGGCGTTGAGGGTAGCGCAAATCTCGCGGGCAACGGTAGATTTGCCCGAACCGATGCCGCCAGAGACGCCGATGCTGACGAAATTAGGGTGTTGGGGTGGTGTAGTCATAAATGCTTCCCTTATAGTGCCTTGACCCATCTGTGGCGCAAGCGTAAATTCTATGCCAATCCTTTCCCGGGTTACTACTCTAAAAGCACAATAGCTAAATGTATCAATCAAATCGAGGCGCTGCTCAAGTCAGCTTAATGTGGATAATCGCTTTTGCCGTTATCATGTTCCTGTCATTAGGTTTCGGATTTATCCAAAACGATCAACTTACTGTAATGACTCAAAAGGCTGAGGTTTCTGATGCTGCTGCAGAAGACCTTAAAGCCCAGCTTGCCGAGTTACGTCTTACTCGTGCTGCTGATTACCAACACTTAGGTTTTGGTGATGCGGAAGGTAAAAACGTTTCGATTGAAGCTATCGATCGTCAAGTCGCTGAATACGTGACACGCTTTGGCTTAGATGAAAGCAACGTAACGAAAATGGAAGACGTTGCTGCGCCTGTAATCGCTAAATACGAAAGTGAAGTTTCTGCTAGCGAGTCTAAGCAAGTAGAAATCGATGGCTTGCGTAACTCCATCCGCGAAAAAGATGCTGCTGCTAAAACTGCACAGCGCGAGCGCGATATGACTATCAAGAACCTGCGCACCGAAAAAGAGGACATGCGTAACTCTAAAGATAATCAAATCAGTGACCTCGAGAGTCAACGCGATGGTCTTCGCGATCAAATGCGCGATCTCCAAAGTGAAGTCACTGACTTGCGCGACCTTAACGATCAGCAAGCGCGTGACTCCCGCAAATCGCTTGCGCTCTTAACTCAGCGCAACGATATTTTGTCTGGCCGCCTGAATGTAGTCGAGCGCCGAGCAGATACTAACGATGGCTCAGTTCTTGCTGTTGGCCCAGAAAATGTCTGGATTGACCTTGGTTACAACCAACGTCTTGCATCCGGAATGGAATTCGAAGTACGCAACGCCAATACTAACCGCGTCAAAGGCCGCGTCCGCGTTGTTGCAGTCGAGGCTATGAAGTCACGCGCAGCAATCCTTACTACGGCCGACGAGTACGATCCTATTCGCGCTAATGATGTGTTGGTTAACGCCGTCTTCGATCCAAGCCGCAAGTTGATTGTTTCATTGTTAGGCGATGGCTTTGGTCTTTACAGCAAAAACGATATGCGCTCAAAGCTCGCAGCCATTGGTATCGAGGTCCGCGAGGGCGTGAGTGTTGAAACAGACTTCCTGCTTCTCGGCACAGCATTCTTCGATGAAGACACTGGAGAGGTAATGCCATGGAGCACCTATACGGCTCATAAGGCAGCGACATCAAAGTCTGTTGCTATCATTCCTCAACGTGATTGGGGACAGTGGTTAGGTCTGTAATCTAGACCAAACATTAGGGCTGTCGATTCTCGATCGACAGCCCTTTTTTTCTGAACACAGCTTTTGGACGAATGACTGAATTAAAAACCGAGCATAAAATGTCCCTTGGCGGGCATCTAGATGAGTTGCGTAAGCGACTCGGCTACAGCTTGGTAGTGCTGTTTGTATTGTTCCTTGTATTCTGGGCTGGTTTTGGCAATCAGTTGAAAGAGTTATTCATGGCGCCGCACTTATCTGCCGTTGAGGCGCTTAAGCACCACGAGCCACCGGTGGATGTCGAGGCGAAGTTGACTCTACTTTCGCCGCTCGAAGATGTTTTTTACACCTTAAAGGTGTGTTTCTTATCCTCGGTGTTGGTTTCTCTGCCATTCTTATTGTTTCAGTTATGGCGATTTATTTCGAGCGGCTTGTACAAGAATGAGAGGCTTGCTGTACTCAAATACGTACCGTTTTCGCTTTGTTTCTCAGTAGTCGGAATGGCGTTCGGATATCTTTTTATTATCCCTACGATCCTTGAGTTCTTATACGCGATGCCAAACCCAGATTTGGTCATTCCGACGTATCGTCTCGAGTCTTATTTCTCACTGTTCATGTTGTTCACCATTGCTTTGTCGTTGGTCTTTCAGCTGCCTGTTTTGATGTTAGGGCTAGGCGCAACAGGTTTAGTGACCGCAGATTTTTTCGCTAAGTATCGTCGGCACTTTATCCTTGGCGCTTTCGTGATTGCTGCGATGTTCACTCCGCCTGAACCCGTAAGTCAACTGATGATGGCCACGCCGACTATCGTTTTATTCGAAGTGGGAATATTGCTGATGCGCTTCCAGAAAAAGAAAAATGGTTGATGCGCCACGCGTTTGCATTCTATCTATTGGCGATGAAATATTAAATGGTCGCATCATCGATACCAATGCGGCATTCCTCGGTGCCGAGCTACTGAAACTATCCATGCCTGTCAGCCATCAGCGCTGTACATCCGATTCGCCGCAGCAACTCACTGCACAGCTCTCGCAAATGGCCTCTCAATTCGATTTAATTATTTCTAGTGGAGGACTAGGCCCCACTGCTGACGATCGTGTCTATAGCGAAGTTGAATCTCTGCAATTAGAGATGACTTCTATTGATAATCCAGCTGGAAGTGCCGACGGTATCATGGTGGAGTTCGCTAATGGCTGTCATTATTTGGCGCTGCCGGGACCACCTATTGAGTGTCAGCAAACATTCATGCAAGGTGTCGTACCACTGCTCAGTGACATGTTCGGCGATCTGCCGCAGATGGCTTATCACACCATGCATTTCATTGGCGCTAAAGAGGCTAATATTGAAAGTGCCATCAGCGAGTTGTTCGCTGCCAACGCCAACCCTCAGCTCGGAATCACTGCTAGCGAACAAGGCGTTACCATTTCATTGCTAGCCCGCCCAGATACCGCGCATTCTGCGGATTATTATTTGCAACACTGTCGCGATATCATTGCTGACAAGTTGGGGCAATGGCTTTGGGGAGAGGGTGACGTAAGTTTGGCTGCCCGTGTTGTTGAGCTAGCCGTAGAAAATAATATCACTATGGCCTGCGCCGAATCCTGCACCGGCGGTCAAGTAGCTTCGTCCCTGATTGACATCCCGGGCGCGTCAGCGGTGCTGAACTGTTCTTGGGTCACGTATTCAGACGATGCTAAACAGCGCCAGTTGGGCGTTGACGCGGCTCTGCTACAACAACATGGTGCGGTCTCCGAGGAGGTGGCGCGCGCTATGGCTATCGGCGCATTGCAGAAATCTCAGGCGGATTACGCCGTCGCAATTACTGGCATCGCAGGGCCATCCGGAGGCAGTGTCGAGAAGCCAGTCGGTACAGTGTGTTTCGCGATTGCCAGCGCAGATGGCGTCCATAGCATGACTCGTCAACAATATACTTTAGGCGGGCGGTTACGCATCCAGCGTCAGTCCGTTCGCGATGCATTGCATTTATTTTTCTTGGCAATGAATGATTGCTTGGTGTTGCGCGATAGATAGATTATCGCTATAATTTCCGCTTCTAACCTGGTGGTGTAATCGGTAACACATCTGTTTTTGGTACAGACATTCAAGGTTCAAGTCCTTGCCGGGTTGCCAAATCACTGCTGAAAGCTTCGTGCTCTCAGCAGTTTTTTATTTACTGGCCACGATTAGTTAATCGGCTCGGCGATCGGGTTAGATAAGGTTATATCTCCGTCGGGCTCAAAGACTACTACCTGCGAATATAGAGTTCTTCCCCCAAGGTTTCCCGGGATGTAGGTGCTTATGCTGTGGCTGCCGTTGTTGTCTTGGAATATCGGCGAGATAATGTCTAGATCGACTTCTAGCACAAGGCCGAATGGTGTATTAGATGGCCCAGGACCGTTAATAGAGACCACGTAGGCAAGCCTAGAATCTGCTGGGAAGCTGGCGGTGTCAAAAGTGGCAAGTTGTCCCGCCACCAGTGGAGTGATTGCTAGGCTTGGCTCTGAAATCTCCACAACGCCGTGACCCATTACACTGCCGGTGGTGTCATTCCATCTCCCAGTAGAAGTCATTTGGACATAGTCTTCGTTGCCAGAATTATTAGGTTCGCCAGTATTCCAGTTTTCGTAATTAGTTACTTCGCCGTTCGACCATACAAAATTGCCTTCGCTCAGCACATCGTTGTAGCCTAACCAGAAATCGTTTGAGACGCCAGAGACGGTGCCGAATTGAGTGCGGATCCAATCGTTTTCCGATAAGTCCGTAATCGAAACAAGATGGCCTCCCATATCTTGAGCGACTGCCTCTGCTGCTGCGAAATCAGATGCGCCAAGTAGGGCGTAGGGATGCCCATTATTAGGATTAATGGCTGTCGCCAATGTTGGCACTGGAGTGTCGTCAACAATAAAATAGTCCACCCACCATTCATGAGCATATGTGCCGTAGTAATGCATAGCAATGTTCACGGTAGCGCTTCCGATAAAAGCGTTCAGCCCTAGATTGGGAGCATAAGGAGTATTATCGACAGTGCTGGTATCAGTCCATATAACTGTCCAGTTTACTCCGCCGTCAGTTGTAACCTCAATCGTGCTGACGCCGTCACCTAATGTACTGGGATGGTTTGCCATGAATGCAGTGTAGTAGGTCTCTCCGGCAAAATGCAAATAGGCGGTAGTTGCGGTCGATAAGTCTATGTCAGGACTAATTAAATAGGAGTCGCAAGTAAAACCAGTTTCATCTTCGTGCCATGCCCGTGTGCCACCGAATGTTGACTGGTGCCATCCTAGACTGCCAGGAGTTTTAGTATCTAGCCATCCTGCCGGCGGCACGCCACTAGTAAAGTCTTCGGATAGATATGTTGTTTGCGCTAACAACGTAGACGTCATCAGGCAGGAGAGCAGGGTCAGAGCGCGGAGGGAGAGCATTTTAAAGAATGAATTGCCCTAAATATTACCTTCTATTTAAGCGCGCCACTTGCAAAATTTGAAGGAAATGTCACCTTCGGTGAGGCTATCTTGCTCTGAAACTAGCTTAAACCGCGAATAATTGGGAAAGAACACATCGCAGTCGGCGTTTCTATCGACGTGGGTAATGAATAAGTTCCCACAATGGGGGTGTTTAAGCGCCTCGGCGTATATTTGCCCGCCACCAATGACGTAAATAGGCGCTGCATCTGCCGCCACCAAATCAAGTGCCTCTTGTAAAGAGTGAGCGATCTCGGCGCCAGCATAAGCCAAGTCGGCTTGGCGGCTAATGACCACGTTGCGTCGCTCCGGCAATGGGCGAAACTTTTCAGGGATGGAAGCGTAAGTTTTGCGTCCCATGATTACCGTAGGCGGTAAACCGTTAGTTTGCTTAGTGAGCTGCGCGAAATATTTAAGATCGGCAGACAAGCGCCATGGCAAAGCGCCATTTTTGCCAATGCCGTTTTCATTATCGACAGCAACTACGATTGCAAAACTCATACTGCGACTTCGAATTTAATGAAGGGGTGGTGAGTGTAGTTATGCAACTCGATATCTTCGTAACAGAGGTCATCGATATCTTTGTCGGCTATCGTTACTTGCGGCAGGTCGAAGGGGTCACGCGTTAATTGTTGTTGTACGCCATCGAGGTGGTTTAGGTAAAGATGCGCATCGCCGATGGTATGCGTGAAGATTCCCGACTCGAGGTCAGCTGAGCGCGCCATCATCATCATCAGTAAAGCATAGCTTGCGATGTTGTAAGGGACACCAAGTGCAATATCAGCCGAGCGCTGGTAAAGCTGGCAATCGAGGCGACCATTCACCACATAAAACTGGAAGAGCAAATGGCACGGCGGCAATTTCATGTCGGGTATGTCGCCGACGTTCCAGGCGTTGACGATGATGCGTCGCGAGTTGGGATTATTCTTAATCTCGTTCATGGCATGACTGATTTGGTCTATGCCAAGTCCGCCCCAGTTACGCCATTGGTGACCATAAATCGGACCAAGGTCACCGTTGTCATCCGCCCACGCATCCCAGATTGGAGTGTACTGAGTTAGCTCGTCGTTAATGTTGGTCGAGCCTCTCAAGAACCACAATAGCTCGCGCACGATGCCACTAAACAAGACCTTTTTAGTAGTGAGTAGCGGGAAGCCTTCGCGCAAATCATATTTCGTTTGCGTGCCAAAAATAGAACGCGTACCCACCCCGGTGCGATCTTGTCGATCTTCACCATTCTCGAGGATGTTTTTTACCAAGTCAAGATATGCTTGCATAACTAAATTCTACCAATGCGCAGGGTGATTATCTCTTGTGCAAGAACGCTTCTGTAGCGTATTTCTCGGTGGCAATGCTGTCGCCCAAGCTAATCTCATCCGGTGTCCATTCACTGGCTGTGAAATCAATGTCGAGAGCTATCGCAAGCGCGTCAACGCAAGCACTCATATTCGGCTCAAAGCCTAGCGCGGCAATTTCTGGAGTCTCGTTTGGTGTCTCCAATACCAAAGACCCATGAAATAAAATCCAGTTGTTCTTACGTCGTGCGGCGCTGCCTAATAGCTTTTTGCCATCTAAGCAGATGTCTAAGGGCGACGAGTCTTCAAAGCACCATGCGCTGCCAACGATGTCCGATTGCAGAGTTGATTGTTGGCGAATAAAGACCTCTTTAGTGGATTGCGCACTCAACTCTTT
>CAXGOF010000087.1:0-7410 GCA_964011335.1 uncultured bacterium | reverse complement strand
TGAAGGCTATGCGCCGCGCGCTGCTGACATCGAATTACGCCATCGCGGTAGCTTGGTTGCCTCGGATACTGGCCAAGTCACTGCATACTCACTCGTCAACCTTGAAGACCGTGGACAATTCTTTGTTGCGCCTGGCGAGCAGGTTTATGCTGGCATGGTTGTTGGTGAGAACAATAAAGACAAAGACATTACGCTAAACGTTGTACGCCCTAAGAAGATGACAAACGTTCGTGCATCAAGTAAAGACAATACCGAAAAGGTTAAGGCGGCTAACAAAATGAGTCTCGAGCAATTCTTAGAATACCTCGATCGTGACGAGCTACTTGAAGTCACACCGCTAACACTTCGTCTGCGCAAGCGCTTGATGAATGAGAAGGCACGATTGCGAGCCGGGAAAGAAGCGCCCGTCAGTTAACGTCGTAAACGTCTCGCAAGTAAGCCGTCCATTGCTCTTCAAGCATTCGGATGGAATCTTGCCCTTTGAGATTGAATTGCGCTTCAGTGTGCTCGCGTATCTTATTCTGAAACTGCCCACCGTTGGCTGCTTTACAAAGCAAGCGTAGCCATTCTTGTCCTACTTTGCCAAGTTTCGTCGTAATGTATTCGTAGAAAGCCCATGACTTGGCCATGTCTTCGTTTTGAAAGGCATGCAATCGCTTTGAAGCCAATTGGTCAAACGGTACGCTGGCATGTGCTGCGACTCCAGCCATGATCTCGCGCATACCTCTCATGACGACTGCCGTTTTGTTTTCTTCGCCTTTACCTTTAGAACCAGGACCTGCAGCGACTGTACCTTCAGATCTCTTTGGTGGTGCGAAAGACTTACAAGTCACGTTATTGCGGTTCAACAAGCTAAACGACAAATCGTAACCACAGCCCTCTTCGAGCCAGTCTTGAGTGTCACCGAAAATGCCATAGTGGTGCCGTGCCAGCTGGTGACCAAGCTGATGCACGACGATTCCTTCGAGGTCAGCCTGGTCGTCAATACGCCAATATGAAATCTTTAACTTACCCTGCTGCGCACCAGTGCCCGTGCTTTGTAGGCGCTCGGCTTTTCGCGTTGGGTCTCCCCAGCCATAGCCGTAATACTCTTCCCAGAACTTTTCTTGGTAAACTTGACTATCAGTACTAAAAAAAAACTCGAGGAACACGCCGTCAGGTATTTTGTCTAAGAACTTTTCATCGATATAAGGATCGACGTTTTCAGTACGAAACGACTCGATGGCTCGCTCGCCCAGCTCGAGCAACGCTGAGATGCGATTACTTTGAAGGCCATCGTGGTACTTAATCGTTATGTGCCGTGATTGCTGAGTTAGAAACTTAATGTTTTTACCCGCGATGTCACTGGCAGCAGACACTAGCTTCGGGTCGACCTCAATCGTTTCAATCGAGGCGATAGCAGAATCAATGCGTGCAGTCATAGCGGCTTCAGATGACTTGCGCAACTTCGATATATCACGCAGCAATTTATTCGCACCCTTGTTGTAACCTGTCTGAAACAACCATTGCTGCAGGTTTCCCGTTTCGCGTAGGCGCGATGCATTGAATGCCATCCATGCAGCCCCAGACTTCTCTGTTTCTTTTTGCTGAGCCTCGAGATCGTCTAAGTAATCGATACGCCGCTGATACTCTCTAGACAAAGTGTAAAAGCTTTCGTTAGCCATAAAAGTAATCATGCGCGCGACGCGATCGCCACCCATACCAAGGACCAATTTCTTGTTTTTGGTCTGTCGAGTACCGTCTTCGTTTACGGCATAGCCGAGTTTCATCGGGTCGGATGAGTCTTGAATGAAAAATTCTAGTCGCGATTCCTTATTCCATGACAAACTTCCATCCGCTTTGTAATCAAATCCGCCACGGATTTCTACCAAGATTACGCTCTTACCATTGTAATCAAAAATATATTTTTTATACTTTTTGGCTAATTTCGCATCACTAAAATCTACGGCATAGATTTGCGCCGAGACTTGAGGCCCGAAACAAACTAACATCAACCAACAGAGAACACGTATCATGACAGCAATGTTAACACCAATACGTTGCTGTCGCATCAATTCTGTAGACATAAAAATCTCGCCGCTAGTAATTATCCTGCTAGTTGCACTAATGATTGCCAACCCAGACCTAAGCGCTGCGATTATAGCCTTATTGGTCTCATTATTAGTGCATGAGCTTGGTCACTCCTTTGCGGCTCAAGCACTTGGACTCAAAGTGAAAGGAATCGTCATAACTCCTTTAGGTGGAATGGCTAACATCGAAGGGCTTTCGCAACAGCCTCTAAACGAAGCAAAAGTTGCGGCTGCTGGCCCCCTGACTAACCTGGTCATCGCTGGCCTCTGCGCCTTGATCGACCACGAGCTGGCTTATCTCGTCATGATCATTAACCTGGGCATTGGCCTCGGCAATTTAATTCCTATCTTCCCACTAGACGGCGGTCGCATTTTGCGCGGAATTTTTTCTGCAGCGACCAACCCCGTCGATGCGACTAACGGCATCGGAAAGATCTCGAATTATCTCTGCCTAGTGCTTATCTTATTTGGCTTCAAGTATGGTTTCCTACTCTATGCAGTCGCCATAAGTCTTTACTGCTTCTTCAGTCACAAAAAAGAATTACTGTCACAAGTTTTCGCTACGGGCACGCCACCGAGTTTAAGCTTTGATGAAATGATGAAGAGAACCTTTGCCTTCTTCGCTCATGGAAATCCTTCCCAGCCGAAACATCCCGCTGACCACGACGAGTCTTTAGAAAATTTCGGTGGCAGCCTGGAAGAATACTTTGAGGATAAACAATGACTTTAATACCACTCCTGCTAATCCTTTGCCAGCAAACCACTGCGCCGGCATTCATCACGCCGCGAGTCTTGCTCAGCGTCAACGATCGACACATTTACAGTGGTGAGGTAAATGAGCTTGTTAGCTATTACCGTACATACCGCAGTCAAGACTCAACTGATAGCCTAATTCGCCGTGCCATCGCAACGCTAATCCCGCAAAAGTTAATGCATTCCGTCTTAGCAAGCGAAGCAAAAGAACTGGAGCAGCAAATCACTGCTATCCACGATGAACTTGTGAATGGGGACGATTTCGAGCAACTTGCTATACAGTTTTCACAAGACTCCAAAGCACCTACTGCAGATGGGCGCTACACCTTTAAGCGCGAGCAAACCGTGCACCCTTTTGATTTGTATAGTTTTACCACTGGTGTTAACGATTACTCCCCTGCCTTCATTACCAAGTACGGCTATCACATACTTCAGCCACTACACTTCATTGATGGCGCCACACCAGCAGATTTGAAAGTTGAAGTACGCCATATTTTATTAATGTACCCGACAATGATAGCGCTTGAAGAAAATGAGCAAGATATCCGCGAATATATTGAGCATGAAAGGCAACAAGCCAAAATCGTTATTTACGACTTTGGCTTGAAAAATATGGTCGAGCATGACTTACGCGACCAAGTAACGATTAGCTCTCTTGCGGCGGCGCCAAGCGTATCAGCGGCTGATTAGCTTCTACATTGTCGCCCACAGCGACTAACACTTCGACGACAACGCCATCATTCTTGCAGCACACTTCGTTCTGCATTTTCATTGCCTCTAAGACAGCGACGGATTCTCCGGCTTGCAATACTGCCCCAACTTCGGTGCTGAGACTGATGATTAATCCAGGCATCGAAGCTTTGATTAATTCAGCCTTGGGTCCGGCTTGACCTGCGACGGATTGAGCGGCGCGTTCGCGCTCATCGTAAGCGGTCATCTCGAATGATTCTCCGGCTATATTCACCGTTAAGTGCTGCTCGTCCGTTTCTTCGATGGATGCTGCAAACGAGCACCAATCGAGCACTGCTGCATATTGGCCACGACGATCTACATCGATAAAATCAGCTGAAATTTCACGACCATCGATAGTGACAGACATCGCTTCGTCAGCCAATTCTTTCACTTCAACCTCGAAAGTACGTCCTGATTTCGATTCTAGGAAGTACTTCATTTAATGGCCTCGTGCGTGTTGTTCGCGGCGCGCCGCAGTCACCCAAGGGTTAGCAGAGTTAGTTCTTGATGAAACTGTACGGCGCTTGCCGGCACGCTGGCGGTGCATTGCCGCAACAATCGCAGCGATTTCTTCTAAATCATCGGGGGCCTCATTGCTAATACCGTGATGACGTTCTTCTTCCATATAACGCTCGAGAAAACCGGTGTCGTAATTACCCTCAATGAACTCCGTGCTTTGCAAAGCATTAAGCGCAATACCTGCTGAAGTTTTCACGCCACCGACATGCAGCTCTTGCAACATACGCAACATGCGGCGACGCGCCTGCCTGCGGTCGCAACCATAAGCAATCAACTTCGCCAACATGGAGTCATAATAAGGCGTGACCTCCATCAGCGGATATATCCCTGAATCGATACGCACACCTGGCCCGCCTGGCCAGCGCAAATTGTCGATCACGCCTAAGCTAGGCATAAAATTATTCTCTGGGTCTTCAGCATTAAGGCGTACTTCAATGGCATGGCCACGCGGATAGCGTCCGCCCAAATGATCTACCCTATCACCTTGCGCTATCTTAATCATTTCGGCAATCAAGTCTACGCTATAAACTTCTTCGGTTATTCCGTGCTCTACCTGAATACGCGTATTCATCTCTAAGAAATAAAAATTGCCTTCTGACCACAAGAATTCGACGGTGCCCGCGGACTCATAGTTGACCGCAGTCGCTGCTTCGACCGCAGCCTTGCCCATTGCCTCGCGAGTAGCCTCATCAATGACCGGTGACGGAGCCTCTTCAATCAACTTTTGATGGCGGCGCTGAATACTACACTCTCGTTCGCCAAAGTGAACAATATTCCCGTGGCGGTCGGCCAAAACCTGTATTTCAATGTGTCTTGGTTTGACAACGAATTTCTCAACGTACATACGGCCATCACCAAATGCCGATTGCGCTTCACCCGAAGCTGTATTAAACGCGGCTTCGACCTCGCCGGCAGCATGCACCACACGAATGCCTTTGCCTCCACCTCCAGCAGATGCCTTCAGCATCACAGGGTAGCCCATTTCATCCGCTTGGCTACGCGCCTCATCTGCATCGGCCACGGCATCTATGGAGCCAGGCACCACCGGCACTCCCGCTTCAATCATCGCAGCCCGCGAAGCCAATTTGTCACCCATAATCGTCATAGCAGCAGCCGTTGGCCCAATAAATTGCAAGCCTGCCGCCTTTACATCGTCAGCAAATTGCCCATTCTCCGACAAGAATCCGAAACCAGGATGGATAGCATCGGCGCCACTCTGCTTAGCGATTTGTAAAATTAAATCGCTGCGTAAATAAGATTCTGCCGGAGTGTTACCACCCAAAGGATAAGCCTCATTAGCGTAACGCACATGCAGAGCATTACGATCAGCCTCGGAATAAATAGCAACAGTCTCAATACCCAAATCACGGCACGATCGCTGAATACGCACCGCAATTTCGCCGCGGTTGGCAATTAATATTTTTTTAATCGACATCGTTACAGAGGTATAGAGCCGTGCTTTTTCGGAGGATTAGAAACGCGCTTAGTGCGCAACAAAGCCAAAGCCCGACACAAACGCGGACGCGTCTGCGACGGAATAATTACATCGTCAATCAAGCCGCGCTCAGCCGCCATGTAAGGATTTGCAAACAAATCCGTGTAGTCATCTACCTTGCTTTGCTCGGTAACTACCGGATCATCGGCTGCTGCAATTTCGCGGCGGTGAATAATTTTCGCCGCACCTGCAGCGCCCATCACGGCAATCTCTGATTGTGGCCAAGCCGCGTTCCAGTCGCCGCCAGTTGGCTTGGAAGACAGCACGCAATATGCGCCGCCATAAGCCTTGCGCGTAACGACCGTTAGCTTCGGCACCGTCGCCTCACAGTATGCGTAAAGCAATTTCGCACCGCGGCGAATTATGCCCGCGTGTTCTTGATGAGTCCCCGGCATAAACCCAGGCACATCCTCAAAAGTAACCAGTGGAATATTAAACGCATCGCAGAAACGCACAAAGCGCGCGGCCTTCTCACTAGCATTAATGTCAAGCACACCTGCTAGCACTGCGGGCTGATTAGCTACGATGCCAACCACGCCACCATCGAGACGCGCCAAGCCAATTACCATGTTGCCGGCATACCCTTCCTGGATTTCAAAGAAGTCTCCGTCGTCAAAAATCATCTTGATAGCCTTCTTAATATCGTAAGGCTGATTAGAAGATTCAGGAATCAATGCGTCTAGCCCTGCATCGCAGCGATCAACAGGATCGCTACATTCAACGCGTGGTGCTTCTTCAGTATTATTCGAAGGCAAGAATGACAGTAAGCGACGTAGTTTAGCCAAACATTGCGCGTCGTCATCGGCAGTAAAGTGACTGGTGCCGGTTACCTGTTCGTGGACGGTTGCACCGCCCAATTCTTCCGATGTGACGTCTTCGTGCGTCACCGTTTTAACCACGTCAGGACCAGTGATATGCATATAAGAACTGCCATCCACCATGAAAACAAAATCGGTCAGCGCCGGGGAATAAACCGCGCCACCAGCGCACGGTCCCATGATCGCCGACAGTTGCGGAATCACCCCTGAAGCCTGAGTATTACGCAAGAAAATTTCAGAGTAGCCTGCAAGCGACACCACACCTTCTTGAATGCGAGCACCGCCAGAATCGTTAAGGCCAATCATCGGGATACCAAGCTTCATTGCGATATCCATCATCTTGCAAATCTTCGCGGCATGCTCTTCAGCCAAACTGCCACCAAACACCGTGAAGTCTTGAGCAAACAGCGCGACAGCGCGGCCATCAATAGTGCCGGTGCCCGTAACTACGCCATCGCCAAGTGGGCGTTGCTTATCGAGCCCAAAATTAGACGAGCGATGTCTGCGGAAGGCATCATATTCTTCGAACGACCCTTGGTCGAGCAGTAAATCAATACGCTCGCGGGCCGTCAACTTTCCTTTCGCATGTTGAGTTTCGATGCGCTGCTCACCGCCGCCCAACTTGGACTCGGCCCGCATCTGCTGTAATTGTTCAAATGAGTTATTTGTCATGTTTAAAACCTTCGCCACCTTCCACCAATTCGGTAAGCACCCCGCCCATAGAGCTCGGATGCGCAAATGCAATAGTAGTGCCGTGCGAACCCTCGCTAGCATTCTCGTTAATCATACGGACGCCCTGCTTGCTGCAGTCGTCAACCGCACTTTGGCAGTCGTTAACTGCAAGCGCCAAATGATGTATGCCCACGCCACGTTTTGCAATAAATTTTGCGACGGGCGAATCGGCATTTAGGGGGCAGACCAACTCAATGCGAGTGTCACCAGCGTATACCATTTGAATTTCAACGCCTTGCTCTTCAATGATTTCACGCGCTCCGAGACGCATTCCCAACTTAGTGCCCCATAA
>CAXGOF010000086.1:0-7444 GCA_964011335.1 uncultured bacterium | reverse complement strand
CTGGGACGTCGCCATTATCGACAACGGTTTATTGTTTAGCTACACCTCTGACAACGGGGTTGAGCTAACTAAAAAAGTGATGCTGGGTTATGACTATCACTTCGACGCGACTATTGGTGCGACATTCCGCGAGCAAGAATTACTTGGCCGGGCAGTAGAGCTCGAAATTGGAACTGGCGGCGGTTTGTATATTGAAGACGATGATTTTTACCCTAACCCCTATATCGGGGTTGCTGTGCTCGATCATGGTTTTCTCGATGATATCGACTTCGAAAACCCGGGTGCCGATTTAGATGGTATCTCGCGCGATGTCACCAGGAGTTGGAAGGCTCCCAATATCCCTTTTGTTGTTGAGGGTTCTAAATATTTCATCTCGGGAATCAGGGCAGTAGGAAAAAATGGGTTTCAGGGAGCAAAGTACGAGACTCTGATGGATTGGAATCACCCTGACATAGTGAATTTGTCTGGTGCGGTATTGCCTTTTAATGCGCCTTATTGGCTGCGTGCTTCGGTGAATGGTTCCTTCTCGCTTCAGCCACAGATGTTGAATTCAACCGACACCATTGATTTGCAATGGTACATCGGCCCCAAAGATAGCGATATCCTTAGCGAAGAAGCGTACGGCAACATGTCAGAGTTGATTATCTATGCCGACTACGAGCGGAGCTTTTTCTACCGAATTTTCTTCACGTCATCTGTCGCCCCAGCTATTTTGTGGCTACTGAAAATGTTCTACGGCTTGGTTGGCAATTATGGCATTGCGATTATTTTGCTCACTGTTGTAGTGAAGGCCGCTGTGTTCCCAATTATGCGCACCTCGCAAATTAAGATGGCCACTTACCAGGCCAAAATGGCTGTCGTAAAGCCACAGCTTGATGCGATTAATAAAAAATACGCAGACGATCCGCAAAATAAAAACAAGGCCACGATGGAGATATACAAGAAGCATCGTTTGTCGCCGCCCATTGGCGGCTGCTTACCGATGTTCTTGCAAATGCCAATCTTTATCGGCCTGTTTCAAGCGTTACGTTCTTCGATTATGTTGCGCCACGAACCTTTTTTCGGCTGGATTGACGATTTGTCACAACCCGACGCCTTCATCGATTTCGGAGGCCCCATTGCAGACTTCCCATTGCTGAGTAGCATAACCACTCTGAATGTTTTGCCGATTATAATGGTGGTGTTATGGGTTTTTCATCAGCGCTTAATGCCAAAGCCTGCCGACCCACAACAAGCGCAGATGCAAAAGATGATGACAATGATGCCGATTCTTTTCGGCTTTATTCTTTACAACTACGCCTCTGGTTTGTCGTTGTACATGATTGTGTCATCAGCAATCGGTATCTTCGAGCAAAAAGTCATTCGCAAGTATTGGCCAGTGCCAACGGCCGACGAAATAAATAAGGCAAAATAATTTATAAGTGAAGCACTCGATTTACGCTGTTGCGACGCCAATGATTCCTGCTGAACGCGGGGTGATACGATGCAGCGGCGTGACTCTTTTTGATGATCTCGATCCGTGGTTTGAGCATTACGCAAGTGGCTTTAGATTGCAAGTAGGACGCTCTATTCAGCCCTTTAGCTGTAAGTTCTATTCTGATTTAGATATTGATGTCTCGGCAATGGTGTTCTGTGGCCCGCACTCGGCCACCGGTGAAGACGTCGTAGAGTTTCACCTGCCAGGTAATCCCGTTTTACTGCAGCGTCTCGAGCAAAGTTTGGCGGAATTTAATTTGCTGCCTGCTGAGCCCGGTGAATTTACGCGTCGCGCTTTCCTGAATGGTCGCCTAGATTTGAGTCAGGCAGAAGCTGTCTTAGAATTAGTGCAATCGCGTTCCGTAGAATCTGCTCGCGCAGCTAGCCAGCTGTTAAGTGGTGGCTTAGGGAAGCAAATGGCTGATGTTCGCGAAGCGCTAATGGCTTCTTTAGTCGAGCTCGAAGCAGGTTTAGATTTTGAGGAGGGCGATTCGCAAGATCTGCGGCCATCCGAAGTGATTGGTTATGTGCGCGAAGCTCAACAGATGTTGCAAGAAGCCACAGTTGGTCAACAAACGCGCGTGGTAGCAAGTAACTCGCGTTTTGGTTGCTTGTTGTTCGGACCTCCCAACGCGGGCAAAACAAGTTTATTCTCAAAACTGACCGCAACCCCCAGCTTGATTTCATCGCAAGCGGGTACCACCCGTGATTATCGACGTGCGGTATGGCAGACTCGAGAAATAGACGTTGAATTTGATTTGATTGATTTTCCAGGTGTCGGTGGTGACGCTGTCGATCAACGTGATGCACTTGCTAGAGAATTAGTGGCTGATTTTGATCAAGCAGATTTGTGTTTGCTATGTTTACATCCGCACACGGCTATTGAAGATCTGCCCGCGCATTTGCCAAGCATGCCAGTGCTGGTCGTTTTTACGCACGGTGATCTAGGGCTTCAAGTTAGCAGTGATCTCGCGCGAGAGTTAAATAACCGCCTTGGCGAGGTGAATTCCGTTTTAGTAAGCAACGAAAATGGATTAAGCACGACATCCGCAACGTTATGTGCTGCGATTACCCCATACTTTGACGCTGCGGAAAAGGTGATTGCCCAGCGCATTCGTAACAGTGAGCGTTACCACCATGCGTTAGCAACAGCATCGGCGGCGGTGACGGTGGCAGAGCAGTGGCTCGAGTCCGGAGGGCAGCAAGATTTGGTCGCGGCAGAAATCCATCACGCTTTGTCGGCTTTGGCTGAATTGGTTGGTGAAATGACCCCGGATGACCTGCTAGATCGCCTATTTTCGGCATTTTGCGTGGGTAAATAGCAAAAATTAGTAGAAACCGGCTTTGTTTATATTAGAATACCACTAAGTCTTGTGGTCTTGCGAGCTTATCATCGAGTTGTACACAACTCTTGGTGGTCATGACCCTTAACTTATAAACCAAAATGCGTTGCCCATACTGTAAATCTGATAAAGATCGCGTAATCGACTCGCGTTCTGCTGCGGACGGCTATTCCATCCGCAGGCGCCGCGAGTGTGACCAATGCTCACGTCGCTTTACCACTTACGAACGCATGGAAGAAACTCCGCTGCGCGTTGTGAAAAAAGATGGCTCCCGCGTTCCTTTCGACCGTAATCAGATTTATAAAGGTATGCTTCGGGCTTGCGAGAAACGCCCCGTATCGATGGAAGACCTAGATAACGTCACTGCCAGCATCGAGCGTAATTTGTCAGAGATGTTCGATCGCGAAGTGGGTAGCAAATACATTGGTCAGCTGGTTATGGACGAGTTGAAGAAACTCGATCAAGTCGCTTATGTGCGCTTCGCCTCGGTATATCGTGAATTTAAAGACGTCGAACAATTCGTTCACGAGCTTAAGCCGTTATTGCTAAACAACAGTGGCCATAAGTCGTAATCTGCGCCGAGTGCGTAAGCGTGATGGCAACGACGAAAGTTTTGACATCATGAAGCTAGCTGACTCTGTGTCAGCAGCTCTTGCTGGCGTTGGTGCTAATTTCAAACTTGCCTTGCAGTTCTCAGAGACCATTCAAGTGCGCCTTGCTGAGAGTGACGATGTCGTCACCACCGTGCAACTGGCCGAGACTTGCAGCGAAGTGTTATGCGAATACGATCAGGGCGAAGCAGCGACAGCTTTCATGCAGTATCGCTCCGAAGAAGTGCAGGCTGTTGCCGATTTACGCATCATTGACACCAACGAAGATCTAAGCCACTTCGATCGTCAGCGATTGGCGTTGTCGTTTGTGCGTGATCAATATATCGAGTCGAGTGTCGCGCGTATGGTGGCCAGGCGTGTTGAGCGTCGCTTAAGTTTCTTGGGTTATATTCGCATTTCGACCGATTTGATTTCCAGTTTGTCCGATGTTGAAAGTCATAGTTTGGGTATGCGCAGTATTTCAGGTAAGTCAACCTTGCTTGGCGTCGACCGTAGTTCGCTAAATGCGTGGTTAGGTGGAGCATGTATCCCTAGTCAGGGACGTTGTGGTGCTTTGCCGCAATTAGGTCCTGAATCTCAAGATTTGCGCCCGCTCATTGGTGAAGAAGTTTTATCGCGCTTTGCTCTCGAAGATGTTCTGAACACTGCTCATGTTAACGCCTGGAAAGACGGTGAGTTCGATCTTTATGCCCTTGGCGATTGGTTGCGCCCAGCTCGTATGTGGTTGCACCCACAAGTAGGTGAAAACGAGCAGCAGTTTTTCAAGCGCGTAGCCAGCACGCGCTCCCAGGCACACGAGCTGCAAATTTTTGTGCCACGCTCGTTGCCTGTTAGTGATTTGGCCGTTCAGCTGCCGCAGTGGTTACAAAGCCCAGCATGTCGCTTACGCTTTTCGACTTCAAATGGCGAGCTAGCTCAGCGGTGGGCCGAAAATGATATCTGGCATTCCATGCCCGTCTCAAGCTTTATGCGTCTGGGTGAGCGAGATGCGCAAGCTTTAGTTGACTTGGAGCACACTGTGGTGCAGTGGCAACCGCCACGCCCAATGCCAAATGAAGCGGACCAGAGTTGTCGAACTTTGGACCGTGGTGCAGCTATTAATTTAGCGCTGTTGGCAACTCAGGTAAACGCCTTCGATACCGACGCCTTTCATGCGCGGGTGAAGCAAAGTCTTGCATTAATATGTGACGTGTTTGCGACCTTGGCCGTGCGTGCCGAACACAATGCCCACCCACGCGTGGTAATCGTGCCTGCTGGCCTCGAGCAAGCGCTTGACATACTTTATCCTGACGCACGCTTGCGCGTCGTGAAGCGCTCGCAATTGATATCGTCGTTACGTAACAGTTTTGAAACAATCGCTACTCAGAGTGAGGTGCGGCTCGAATATTCATTGCCACCACATTCGCAATCGATGGGTGCGCGCCTCGCAGAGCGCGATGGCTTAAAGCTTAGTGATGCTTACGAAATTTCGTGGGCGACAGTCGATAGCGACGCCTCTCTTGAAGTGGCTCTAGATTCCTCGCCGTGGCTTGAACTGCCCGCGGCAATTTTACATAACAGCAATCTGCGCGAACGTCTTCAGCCGCAGGTCAAATTTCCAAAGACATCCTCCAGCGACGACTTTAACGCATGCACTTAAAACGAATTGAACTTGAAGGTTTTAAATCCTTCGCCGACCGCACTGTCATTCCTGTTGAGCGTGGCCTTACGGGTATCGTAGGTCCCAACGGTTGTGGTAAATCTAACGTAGTCGATGCCCTGTTATGGGTTATGGGCGAGCGATCTGCCAAAGCCTTGCGCGCTGACTCCATGGACGATGTCATTTTTAAGGGAGCTGAAGGCCGTTCTGCGGCGCCTTACGCAATGGTCGAGGTTGTCCTCGGTGACCCCGAAGGGATTGTTGTTGAGGCTGGTGGTGAAGTTGCAGTCGGGCGACGCTTATTCGCCTCAGGCGAGTCAGAATTCTTATTGCACGGTCGTAAGGTGCGCCGCAAAGACGTTCGCGAAATCCTGTTAGATACAGGCCTCGGAGTGCAGGGCTACATGGTTTTGGCGCAGGGTAAGATTGACGCCGTCCTGGCAGCAAATCCTGAAGAGCGGCGTTCCGTTTTTGAAGAGGCCGCGGGCATTTCGCGTTATAAAGTGCGCAAGCACGAAACCAAGCTTAAGTTTAAAGCTGTTGAAAGAGACTTATCGAAGGTAGATACGGTTCTTGAAGAGGTCTCTCGTACGGTTCGCTCGCTAAGAATGCAGGCAGGTAAAGCCAAGAGATTTCTTGAGTTGCGTGATGGTTACCGTGATTCGCGCATTCGCTTTGCTCTTGCTGATTCGACCACTTTCAATGCTGAAGCAGCCACTATTCGGCAAGTCCTTGGCAAGTTGATTACCGAAATAGATTCTCTGAGTGAGCAGCGTGATAAAAATGAAACGCATTTTGATGAGCTAGAGGTAGAGCTTGGTGCTTTGCGCGAACGCCATCAATCTCTGCGTAGTGAGTCGGGGCAAATCAAAGAGGAGGTGGCAACTCTTGAAGAGCGCGTTGTCGGATTGCAAACCCGCGCATCAGAATCAGATGCGCAAGTAGTTAAAGATAATTCGCGACTTGAAATCTTAGTCTCCGAGCAGACAAAAGATGCTGAGGCGAATTCAGAGTTGCTTGGCGAAAAGAACAAGCTTGATCAACACATCGCTGATGCCGGGAGCCGCTTGGTAGAAATTGAGACTAAGTCTGATGATGTGCGCGAGCAACGGAATGCTGCTCGTCAAGAAGTTGAGGGCATTCGTGGCGACATCCTGGAGGCCTTGCAGCAGCGTTCCTCCTGGAACAACAAAGTCGCTGATGCAGCTAAGCGACGCTCTGAGTCTACAGGCGGCTTGGTCGCTGTTGATCGCCGCTTTTCTGAAATTGTTGACGAATTGGCTGCCTCAGAGACTGCCGTTGGCGAAACGCAAATTGAATTATGTGCTCAGCAAGCAAGCTTTGATCAGCAGCAAACAGCCCTCAATGAGAGCAAGCAGCAAGTCGAGTCACTCAACGACAAACACCTTGGCTTTACCAAGGTAGCACATGAAGTTGCGCAGCGAAAAGCCGCCGCCGAGGCGCGTGTTGAAGCTTATGGCGTCGTTGAAGAAGAGATGCCGGGTGTGCCAGAGCATTTGCGCTCCTATGTCGAAGATTCATCGAATGACATCTCGGAGTGGGTGCTCGATAAAGTTAGTGTTGTCGCACCATGGGACGGCATCCTTGAGAACTTGCTCGGGCGCATGCAACACGCTTTCTGGAGTGACAGGGCGATAGACGCCAGTGAACTTCCAATGGGTGTGTTCGATTTCTTTTCGCCGGTTTCAAATTTTAGCGAACCGCAAGCTATTGCTGGCGTATCTTCATTTTTTGAATTATCGAAGGGTGACTTGGCTGCGCGCCAGGCCTTGTGTTCTCGTTTGGGTGACTTGTACTGCGTCGAAGATGTCGCCACCGCGCAAGTGCTAGCTGAGCAGCACCCGGACGCTTTGTTCATGGTTGCATCGGGCGATGTGGTCGCTGCTGGCTATTCACGCCGCGGCTTAAGCTCTGAAGATTCTGCTGGAGTTTTGGCGCGCCGTAATGGCAAGCAAAATGCTGAGGCCACTTTGGCCGAGGCGAGTTCTGCTTATGATTCTGCACACAGTTTACAGCAAGACTGTCAGCAGCAGCTTCAGCGCGCACAGGAAACGTACGATGCACTCCGTGAACAATTCTCTATCGTTCGCGATGCCTTCGAGGGGCTGTTGGCGAAAGATAAGCAGTTGTCTCAGCGTCACTCTTTGCTTTCTGAAGAGCATGCTGCCTTGCGAGGCCAACGCGCGCAGCTGTCAGAAGTTTCTGAATCTGCCGAAAGTGTCGAGCACGAGGCTGTGGCAAAGCGCGATCACTGCGAGAATTTACGCTTACAACTTATTGAAACATTGAGTGGGAAAGAAGAGTCCCTCAAAAAACTTGATGCTAGTCTCGAAGAGCATTCAGCGAAAACCCAA
>CAXGOF010000085.1:0-7502 GCA_964011335.1 uncultured bacterium | reverse complement strand
TGAGCGCGGGACGAAAGTCATTGCCATTGGCGGTGTCTTGACTACCGCTCAAGTACAGCAGCTCAAAAGTTGCGGCGTGCATGGTGTGGCGGTGCTGCGCGCTGCCACGGATGAACCGTTGATGCGCGAATTACAGCAGGCCTTTAGCGCGGGCTAGCAAGGAACGGTAAGTGCAGACGTTTTGCCAAAGAGTCCTTGGTCAAGGGCCATTTAGGATATTCTCCGTCCTCTCCGCCAGATACTAGCCAAAACTCGGCCGCGCCACCCTGTGTAACCTTGTGCAATACAAAGGCATTCTGCCATGGGTCTTGCGGCACAACAATATCGCTAGGCAGTAGCTTAGAAAGCAAATGCATGTTCTCGGTCCTAAAAAAAATTGGAGGGGCGCCTGGCCCCATATAGTAGTCTTCGAGTTGCTCGGCATTAAAATATTCAAGCTGTTCTAGCCCTACATGAATTTGCGCCGACAAATAGGCTAGACTATCTAAACACATGCGTTCTTTTGCTCGAGTGACTTCAGAGCGCAATGTGTTTACAATAAGCATAGTCACTAGAACTAGTGCAGCGACCGTCCAAAGGAGTTCGATGCGCCCGAGTCCATGCTGTTTTCTTGTCATTAAATTAAGTGAGTTTCAACGAAGATCAATTACACCGTTTGTTTGCTGAACGATTTCAGCCGCGGGCCGACATGCTTGGGCCCGGTGACGATTGTGCTATTTTAATCAATCCACCGCAGCAGTTCTGCATTTCTTGCGACCAACTCATCTCCGGAGTTCACTTCGATGAGCATGCTAGTGCTCGGCAAATTGCCGAAAAATTAATTGGCCGTAGCCTGAGTGATTTGGCGGCAGCGGGTGCTAGTCCGTATTCTTGCACGTTGACTTGTGCTTTTCCCGAAGACTATAGCGCCGAACAATCTTTTGAATTGTGTAACGAGCTCATCAGCGTCGCCGCGTGGCATCAGCTAGCTATCATTGGCGGCGACTGCTCGTCAGCTAAGCAGTTAGTTTTGAGTTGCACCGTGATGGGGTGCGCCAACGGCAAGGTCCCAGGACGAAATAGTGCGAAAGTAGGCGGGCAAATATATGTATCGCGCGCGCTTGGCGGCGCGGTGCATTCGGGCCGTCATTTGTCGCCTACTCCTGAGCTAGCACTTGGGAAGCTGTTAGTCGAGAAATGTAGCCCACAGGCGATGATCGATTTGTCGGATGGCCTTGATAATGATTTACACCGCATCTTACGTGCTAGCAATGTCGGTGCAAGAGTCGATGTCGATTTGTTGCCACTAAATAAGGGTTGTGATTGGCAACAAGGTGTAAGTGAAGGCGAAGACTATGGCTTATTGATAGTGCTAGATGAAGCAGTCGCTTTGACTATTGACGATGTCCTGAAGGAAGATTCCCACAGACTCTACCGTATCGGAGAAATTACAACATCGGCAAAGCTTGACTACCAGCAAAATTCGAATTCAGTCATTCTCGATACGAGACCATTTAGTTATTCATGAAAGAGTTTCTCGCGTCGCTATCTGCCGCAAGGCTAAGCATCGATATTGCATCGGCTGAGCAGCTAGAAGAATGTGCCCAACTACTCGCACCTATGTTGCGCGGTGGTGATTTCGTGGGCTTGGTCGGCGACCTCGGTGCGGGGAAGACTACATGGTGCCGTGGTTTGGGTGTGGGGCTGAGCGCCACCACGCCTTTACGCTCGCCGAGCTATCTACTCATGCACGAGGTTGAAGCAGATATCCCGATTCTGCACATCGACGCATATTTTGAGCACCGCATTGACAGCTTGCTCGCGGATGGCGACTGCGAGCGCTTCACTGAGGACGTACTGCTGCTCGTAGAATGGGCGAATCACGTCAGCCACTGGTGGCCTAAAAATGGGCTTTACCTGGGGCTAGAGCACAATTTGGAGGGCACGCGCACGCTATCGGTGCATAGTATTGGTGAGCGAGGGGCTGAATTGGCTGACGAGTACTGCCAATCGTTAAAAAACCTTATTTCTTTCGAACCGTCAAGCGATTAGGGGCGTTGTGCTTAAGTCAAGTCATGACCAAGCCATCTGAAGATTTGCTAACTCGCTTTAATCAAGGCGACGCCGCAGCTTTCGCTGAGTTGGTCGAACTTTTTGGCCCGCGCCTCAAAGGTTTCTTTTTGCGCAAGGGCGTTCAAGCTTCAACTGCCGAAGATCTTAGCCAACATGTTTTCATTCGCCTCTACAATTCTGCTTCGCGCTACCAAGCGCGAGGGCGTTTTGACTCGTTTTGCTTTCAAGTTGCGTACAACATTTTTCTCGACCACTGCCGTTCTAAAAAAGTTACTCTTCATGGCGATGACATTCCTGAGCAAAGTGATGAGCGCGTGCAAGCTAGCGAGCAGGTTGAAGCCAGCGACCGCGACCAAATCTTACGCAAGGTCTTGGCAGAGCAAGATGATGAAACGCAGCAACTCCTTGAACTGTCCGTTTTGCAGAAACTTGCTTACTCCGAGGTTGCAACCATACTCGACATTCCTATCGGTACCGTCAAATCTCGAGTCTATTACGCTTTGCGTCGCATGCGTGGTCAATTCAAAAAATACGAGCAAGATTTATAGATGAATAACCCCTCCGAATCACAGTTAGACGACTTTGCTCAGTTGCTAAAGCAGGCTCATCCTGAGCCGCCGATATCTGATGACTTCGATCAACAGCTATTCGCTAAGCTAGAATCGTCACCACCGCTGCGCAATGTTTTCCAGCAATCGCGCTTTATGCGTGTCGCGGCGTCATTGCTGTTGCTATCTGTGCTGGGCGTACCTGCCGCTGCTTTTATGGGGATTCTTCCGGGTGCTTCCTCCAAGCCTCCCGTGTTGCTGTTCATGCCCGCGTCGAGTATCGAGGACATAGGTATTGAATTGTCCGCAGTCGATCCAGAGGTGGTAGTAATTCCACCTGTTGACGAATATATTAACGATCCCTTATATCAGCAAAAGGTAACTGCGATAAGTCAGCGCAACAGCTTTCGCTTGCTCATTCAGTTATTACCGGATGAAATCGAGGCCTGTATTCTTGACTTCATTAGCAATATGAATAAGCTTCTCAGATAGTTGATTAATTAGCTAATAGCATCAGCGTTTGTGCGTAAAATGGAGCACAATGAAATACTTGGTAGCCACATTAACGATATCAGCGATTTGCCTGTCTAGTACTGCAGGCCAGCAGCCACAGCAGTTAGAGGTGGACTTAAGTCTCGAAGACGCAATCCGACTCAGTCAAGAGAACGGGTCACAGGTGGCGCAAGCCCGTCTGCAGTCGATGATTTCTAAGGGTGCAATCACCTCGGCTGATGGCGATTTCGACCCGGTGTTCTTCTCTAGCTTGAGCTACGACTTCAATGAGTCGGCGTCATCAGGTTTCTTTAGCGAGTTTTACCCCAACTCTATTTCTCGTAGCTATTCTGCTAGTCAGGGGCTCCGTTCTAATTTGCGTAGTGGTGGTAATATCGAGTTCAGAATTAATGAAGGTTACGACAACGAGAGTTTCCTCGTTGACACACAGTCGAACACATCAATGTCGCTGTCGTTTACTCAACCTTTATTGCGCGGGGCATTCAGCATGGTGGCCACCGCCAATGAACGCAAGGCATACATCGCCCACGACAGCGACCTGTTATCCGTTACCCAAGCTAGCGTGGACGGCGTGCAATCAGTGGTTGACGCCTACTGGAATTTATCTTTCACATTAGCCGACCTCGAAGTCAAGAAGCAATCTTTGCTTTTGGCCGAGAATCTGCGTGACATTACAGTAGCGAAGTATGACGTTGGCGCTGTCGCCAAAGTTGAAATCACTCAAACACGGGCCGACATTGCCTCGCGGCAAGACGCGGTATTAGTCGCACAGAACTCTGTCGACACGAATCACGATGCTTTGCGCCGCCTTATTTCGGCTTTCGACAACCAGGATGATTGGGAAATTAATTTCAATCTAGTGTCGGAAGCACCGCCAGCTACTGCTGTAGTTAACAATTGGAAAACTTTATGGGACCAAGCTCTTGAAAACAGGAGTGACATCCAAAAGTTACAGTTGGATGTTGACTCCGCGCAAATAGATTTCGACGTGGCCCAATCAAACATGAGCCCCAAGCTTGATTTTAACGCCACTGGAACATATTCCGCTCAAGACAATCAAGTAGGGTCTTCCTTGGATAGGTTGCTCGATCGCGATTCTCCTGGTTACACTTTTGGTTTCGTTTTCGAACTACCTATTTCTAATAGTCAGTACATCGGCGCCAAGATTCAAGCAAATAACAGGTTGCTGCTTGCGAAAAGAATATTGCGTGACCAAAGCACAGATTTGGCACAACAAATTCGCCAGGCTTTGCATGACGTCAACTACTATTCCGAGCGCGTAACGGTAACAGCGCACGCCTCTAATATGGCCCAGCTCAAACTCGAGTCCGAACAATTGCGCTTAAGGGAGGGCGCTTCAACGAATTATCAGGTTCTGCAGTTTCAGGCAGACCTAGCCGTTGCTCAGTCGCAGCAATTGCAAACGCAAACCGAATATGCCAAGGCTTTAGTGAAGCTTGACACCGTGCAAGGTAACGTGCCTAGCTTGTAATCGCTGACAGTCGTGCCGCGATGGCGTGTAGATCGCCAATTGTGCTTAATTGACCACATTGCTTGCGCAACTGCGGGGCACCATTTAAGCCATGAAAGAAGTCCGCAGCAAGGCGGCGCATCACGCGCATGCCACGTTGTTCACCGTATAGTTCCGCAACGCCGCTACCAAGCTCGATTAGTAATTCAGCACGAACATCAGCACCTGGCGTTTTTGGGATTGCAATACCCGAAAAGTAGCATCGAATCTGATCAAAGAGCCAAGGCTTGCCCATTGCGCCGCGACCCACAGCAATGCCATTGACTCCGGTATCCGCCATCGCTTGTGCACTCTCAATATCAATGACGTCGCCATTGCCAATTACAGGTATGTCAACAGCTTGAGCTACAAGCTTTATTAATTCAAGGTCACTTCGCCCGGTGTACTTTTGCTCGCGAGTACGGCCGTGTACTGTAATTGCTGATGCGCCAGCCTTTTCCATTAGTTCGGAAAACGCAGGGGCGTTTTTGTCGTTGTCGTGCCATCCAGCACGAATCTTTACGGTGACCGGAACAGTCGCCGCTTCAATCATCGCCGACACGCAATCAAAGGCTAGCTGCGGTTCGAGCAGTAGGGCAGAGCCACCACCGCTACCCGTAATCTTTGGCACAGGGCAGCCAACATTTAAATCGACAATATCAAAGCCACGCTTTTGCACCGATCCGACAGCTATGGCTAAAGTTTCTGGATCGGCACCAAAAATTTGCGCGGCTACGGGGGTCTCGTTACTCGCTTTTGCTAGGTAGCCAAGGCTTTTGGTGTCGTTGTGCCTCAAAGCCATCGACGACACCATCTCGGTGGTCGTTAGCTCAGCACCAAATTTGCGACACAATGCTCGGTAAGCCAAGTTTGTATTTCCGGCCATCGGTGCTAAACTTAGGCCCAAGTCAAACTTGTGCTCACCAATGCTGTAACCGAGGCTATGTGCGCGAGGTAGATTAGAATCCATGAAGGTCACATTTTACTTTAAATCTCTGCTCTATGCTGTCACAGTCTTTCCGTTGTTGGGTTGTTCGCAGCCAGATGATGGGGTGGGTTATGAGGCCAGCCTCAGCGATGTGTTCCCAGCGCCGACTAAAGTTGTTCCAACTTATGTGGAGGTCGATGATATTCAGCTAATTGAGCGTTATATAGGCCATATCCATGTCGGCACTAAAGACCATCACCGTTTTGCTGTGCAACGCTTACTAGAAAACAAGGGTAGTGCAGACAGGGTAGCAGCCGAGCTCAGAGACCTAACCACGGATCGATTCACCATAGGGGCTGTAGTATCGTTATGTCAAGTTCTTGGTGATGTCGGAAATGCGAAACATGCGTCAGCGATTCTGCCGTTTGTCTCAACTATCTTTCCACCGATAGTCCGAACAGCGGCTTTTCAAGCACTAGCTAATATCGCTCCTGCCGATTACGGAGATTTGTTGATCACTGCCTTTACCGAGCAAAAGGATTCCTCGCCGCGTAATGCTTGCCTGAATGCACTATCACAGGGCGGCAGCGAAGAAGGCCTTGACTTCATTGCTAAACTTGTTGAAGAATGGTTAGATCAAGGCGAAACAGCTTTGCAGAGTTCGTGGAACGCATTGTTGTTGAATAGCAATCCACGCTTGCAACAGGTCTTGACAGAATTACAGCCGCGATTGTCGCCCTTCCTGGCGCTGCAATCCTTTGGTGTGCGGATCAGTCTTGGCGAGCGCGATATTCACGACCAAATCAAAGTCTATCTAGATGCCGACAAATACAAGTCGAGCGGTACTCGCAGTCTGGCGGTACAATTGCTGGGCGAATTGCAACAATGGGATTTGGTGATGGGCTTGGCTCCAGCCAACAACGAGAAACTCGATCTAGCAATCATAGGTTTGCTTAGCCGCGACGATGCTCCGGGAAGCGCCGTCCAAATTCTTGATATTTATACGCAGCAAGAGTCGCAGACCCTGCAGCGCAAATCGTTGATGCAGATGGTTAAGCTTGGTAAAACGTCATATCTCGATTCATATTTGCTCGAACTTAACGAGTACCCACATACTTCGGGCTCGCTACTTGCTTTGAGCCTGCTCACGGATATGCAAGGCTTGCCCGAGCATGTCGTGGATGTAATAATTCGCCGTTGGCCATATTGTGACGATGTTAATCATCGCTTATCTTTGGTGCGTGCATTGGTTCGAACGGGGTACCCAAGTGCTACCGACTTCCTTGGTGAAAAACTATTGAACAACAATACTGACCCAATGGTAACTAAGTTTATCTCTGAGGTGTTGGGCAACTCCGGCCCGGAGTCCACGCAATGGTTCTTGAAGTTGTGGGCGCAGCAGCAAGATTTCGCTACGGCGCGTATGGTGCTCTTAGCGCTAACCCGTTACCCTCACATGACCGAAGTGCAAGAGTTATTGGTTGCTATAGCGCAATCGTCGACCGTTGATCCGATGACGCGCCGATTTGTCTTGGAATTACTACATAAGGTGTATCCGGCACAAACACGCTTGTGGTTCTCAGAATGGCGCAAGGAAGAAAGTCACTCCGGAGTCCGAGCTTTTTATAATCGTTTCTTGAATGATTATTACTAAAAAGTATTACTCAATAGTAAAACTTTTTGCCAGAGTTGTCGTAAGCGCAACCACGCCTATGCTAACCAATGCCAACCAATGATTGCTGGTTTGTTCACTAGCTAGCAAGCATAAACCAAGAACTACCGGTGCTAAGCAAAGGCTGCTTCTTGTTTACGCCTGAACGGTTTCTTGAGACCAATATTGCCCACGACAGGCCCAGGCATGGCGTCCGGTAAAGATGGCAAAGCCGAGTAAACATACGGCCAAAACAGGGCTGTAGGAATCGTCAGCAAGTAATAAGAACGGAGCTAAGCA
>CAXGOF010000084.1:0-7554 GCA_964011335.1 uncultured bacterium | reverse complement strand
CAACCAAGCGGGTGCCCAAATACAAGTTCGAACGAAGTGGGGCCTGCCTAATAGTCCAGTTTACATTTATGGTTCTGCGGCAACACCTAATGGCAGTGCTTCAAATAGTGCGCCAGATGGCAATTGGGATTTGAACTTACGCAATGCAAAGCCTATTGGCAGCCCAGGTGATCAATCTGACTTGATTGGAAACTTCACCTCTGCGCCGATTAACGTGCCAGCTTCACTGAGTGGCGTAACTGCATATTTCCAAGCGTACGATTGGGACTTCTTCGAGTCGGCGCTGACTCCAGTTCTGGTTGTTACCTTCCAGTAACAACCTATACACTTTACAAACGTACGTAATCGAAATCTGCCGCCTGACCATTCAAGTCCTTCGAAGGTGGAGCAATCCAGCCGGCATACTTTCCTGGCTCGGTAACCGGTACCATCAACGACGAAACGTACTGACGATCTTCATCCTTAGGTAACCACTTGTCTTGGTTGGCAACGAACTCGGCCTCTGTTAAAGGATTCCCTTGCGTGTCAAAACGATTATTAGCATAGATACCTATCGCACGGTTAAAACGACGATGAGGTAGGCAGAACTCAAAATCTATGTTTGCCTTAGTCAGAATACGATTCCAATAATTAACGCCTTTCTGGTTGTCATCGAGGTAATCCGTGCGCAACACCTCATTGAGCGCATTACGTAAGGGCACTTCTTCTTTAACAATCTTACCGTCAACGAGTTTTTCGATGACATAAGATTCTTGCATCGCAGTATGCTCGGTGTACCTCTTTCCTTCATAACAACGACCTTTTAGCCCAGCCGCAAAAAAGTTTGCTGCATTCGAAGACACTTCTCCACCGTACAAGTCGGTAGATGAGCTAACCCAAAAGTTGATGTACCTTTGAATCATATCGAGTGGCACAACCCCATGCTCAGTAACATCGGCATCCGGATAAGCGTTCATAACTTCACACGTGCGCATAATCACCCGCCCAATACCCGTCTGGCCCACAAACAAGTGGTGCGCTTCTTCCGTCAACATAAATTTACACGTTCGCGCTAAAGGGTCAAAGCCTGATTCGGCTAATGCCAATAGCTGGAATTTACCATCCCGGTCCGTGAACATCGCGAACATAAAGAAGTCAAGCCAAGTCGTAATAGGTTCATTAAAGGTCCCCAGAATACGCGGGCGATCTTCGTTACCGGAACGGCGCTCTAGCAATTCATCTGCCTCGCTGCGCCCATCTTTGCCGAAGTATCGGTGTAGTAAGTAAACCATCGCCCACAGGTGCCGGCCCTCCTCCACGTTTACCTGAAATAGATTACGCATATCGTAAAGCGACGGCGCAGTATGGCCTAGCAAGCGTTGCTGCTCAACGGAAGCCGGCTCGGTGTCGGCTTGAGTAACAATAATACGCCGCAAGTCGGTGCGGAATTCTCCGGGCACTTCTTGCCAAGCATCCACGCCAGCGTGATCGCCGAACGAAACTTTACGGTCGGCGGCATGAGGCTCTAGAAAAATACCCCAACGGTAGTCCGGCATTTTTACGTGACCAAAGTGCGCCCAGCCGTCAGACTCAACCGACACTGCTGTGCGTAGATAAATATCTTTATCTGCGAAATCGGTGGGCCCCATTTGCTTCCACCAATCAAGGTAGTCCGGCTGCCACTTTTCAAGAGCACGCTGCAAACGCTTGTCAGAAGCGAGGTCGACATTGTTCGGGATTTTAGATTCGTAATCGATTGTTGCCATGATTTATGTTCGGTTATAGTCAAACTGAGGGCGGCTAGGAGTGCCGTAACACTGCAGTGCGCCCGTTTCACCCACTGCATTAGGGCGCTGGAAGATCCAGTTTTGCCATGCGGTAAGGCGTCCAAATATTTTTGTTTCGAGCGTTTCTGGGCCCGCATAGCGCAGGTTAGCTTCCATGCCAGTAAGTGCATCTGGGCTATATGATGCACGCTCTTCAAAGTAGAGGCGAATCTCATCTTCCCAGTCAATCTCATCCAGTGATTCGGTTGAAAGGCCGAGTGCGTCGGCATCTGCTGCTGCGACAATGCCCTGGGCATTCAAGACGGTCTCTGCCAGTTCTGGGTAACCTAAAAATCGTGTTTCGAGACGAGTCAGCCCGTTTCCCATCAAATACGGACCACCGTTAGCCATCGACACTCCGAGGTTCACGTTAACGTCAGCGTCGTCAAGCACATAAAAACGATCAGCACCAAGAGCTAGCTCTAACCAAGTGCCGGCAAAAGCAGTACCTTTGTCGGCAAGCGCGAAGAACGATTTAGCAGTCATATCGTATCGCTTTAACACGCGCTTGATAAACAACTGAACTTCGTCACAGAACCAATGCTTTTGGTTAGCCATTAAAAGATGATCGGCGTCTAGAGCAACCTGAACATCGCCGACGACACGTACGCTTACAACGTTGATACCTTTCATGTTGACGCGCATTTGCACCAGAGCATCATCGAGTTCACGAAACATTTTGAACATCCACCACTCGCTGCCCTGTGTGAATATTTCGCCGACATCATCCGTACCAGCCGAATCAGGTAACTCCAATGTCAATGCACCACAACGCGTTGTTTCATTGTAAGTGAATTCAACCATAGAATACTTCAGTGAGCCTGTGCTAGATTGAGACTCGATGGCTTTCAATTCTACGCCTGCGCGATCGGACTTGTCATCGACGCTGTCAGCCAGATTGCGGGCCATTTCAGTCGTTTTGGCAGCAAACTGCGACAATGGCGCTGTAGCATCAATTAGATTCCAGTCGATCGCTTTCTTGCCCTTCATGCCCTCGGCAAGCGAAGAGAAAACATCCGCACGATCGCGACGCACCATGCGCTTGTCGACAACGCGGGTTAATCCACCAGTGCCAGGCAACACAGCAAGCAATGGGACTTCAGGAAGAGAAACTGTGGAGTTCGAATCATCTACTAGCAAAATTTCATCGCAAGCTAAAGCTAACTCGTAACCACCACCAGCAGTAGCTCCGGCACATGCAGCAAGCGATTTAATGCCTGAGAACTCGGAAGCGTCTTCGAGGTATAAACGAGTTTCATTAGTGAATTTACAGAAATTTACTTTCCAATTATGGGTACTCGAACGCAACATCGTAATATTAGCCCCGGCGCAGAACACTTTTTCGTTAGCGCTATCAAAAATGATGCAGCGCACCTGCGGGTGTTCAAAGCGAATACGCTGCACGGCGTCGGCCAATTCAATATCGACACCAAGGTCATAAGAATTTAGCTTCAGCTCATACCCGGGACGAATTCCGCCATCGGGGTCGACGCCCATCGATAAGCGCGCAATGTCACCATCGACTTTTAATTGCCAATGCTTGTATGAATCGGGGTGAACCTGGAAGCTCACTACGGACGAAGAATCTTGCTGTGTATTAGTGGACATGTTTTCAAGGTCACCTGTGGACCACGGGATACATAGTGAACCATATTTTACTTGACAATGCAAGCCCATGCATTATATTGCGCGCATGGTACTCGACTCGGCCCACCTTCTGAAGCTGCTCGGCAAGCGCGTGCGACGCCTGCGCATGCAGCAGAATATGTCCCTACAGAGCCTTTCTCTAGAGGCATTGCTCAGTAGACGCTTTCTAGTAGAGATTGAGGCAGGTCGAGCTAACCCTTCCATATCGAAGCTGGCGTCGTTGGCGCACTCTCTGGGCATCACGCTCCGCAGTTTGTGCGATCTGCCGGTGCACACTATTCCGTACAACCGCATTTGCTTACTCGGTATTCGCGGGGCCGGAAAATCCACTCTCGGGCCTAAGCTTGCCGCGCAAATAGGTGTTAGCTTTCAAGAGCTCGATGACGCTATCGAAAACAAAGCCGGCATGCCGACTAGAGAGATATTTGAAATCGAAGGGCGCGATGGCTTTTTAAAGCGCGAGGCTGACTCCGTCGAAGATTGGTTACGTGAGAACGAGGACGGCGTGCTTGCTTTACCCGGGTCTATCGTCAATCACAACTTTGCGTACGAACGCCTACTAAGCACGTGTACCACTATTTGGCTGAGCGCTTCAGCCGATACGCACTTCGAGCGCGTTATTGCCCAGGGCGACACCCGCCCTCTTGAAGGCGGCCATTCGAATGCAATGAAACACCTTGATGGTTTATTGAAAGACCGCACGGTGGCCTACGAATGCGCAGATTTAACTATAGATACCTCTACGAACTCAATTGAGCAATGCTTGCAGCAAATCACTTCGTTTTTGAGAGAGCGCCAGCAAGCAGACGACTAGCCTTCGCTACCCGTCAAAGTATCGGCCGCAATGCTTGGCGCTGAGGCGGAAGTGTCATTATCGCCGACATCGGCTCCACCCAAAACGAGCAACAGGGCGAGAATTATGACAACGGAGCCTATAGCGAGCAAGGCCTCAGTGGGTCTTTCAGATCTTGAATTCACAGCTTTAAGGGGATGGTTAAGGGGCGGGCCGGCTTTCAGCCAACACCCAACCTTACTCTACCTTATTCACTCTCGCAGGAGAATATATGCGATTTTCTACAATTCGCTCTAATTTCGGCTTATCAGCGACATAAACTCTGCCCGTGTCCGCGGGTCTGACCGGAATGAGCCCAACATACATGAAGTGGTCGTAGAGCTAGCCTGTTTAGCCACACCGCGCATCATCATGCACAAATGAGATGCCTCGGAGACGACAGCAACGCCTTTTGCACCAAGCGCCTCTTGCACTGCTCGAGCTATTTCGACGGTCATGCGCTCCTGAACCTGGAGGCGGCGGGCGAACATATCAACAATGCGCGGCAATTTACTAAGGCCGATGACCTTGCCATCCGGAATATAAGCGACATGGACTTTCCCGTAAAAAGGCAACATGTGATGCTCACACAGAGAATAGAACTCGATGTCACGCACCAAAACCATTTCGTCGCAATCTTCCTTGAACAACGCGCCGTTAACGATTTCGTCAATTTGCTGCTGATGACCACCAACGAGGTATTCGAGGCTTTTTGTGACACGCTCTGGGGTGCGCAACAAACCATCGCGCTGGGGATCTTCGCCTATTGCCGCAAGCATCTGCTCGACGAGAGTCTTTAATTCTGGAGAAGCCGGGTCGCTCATGATTTTGGTCCAAAGTATTCGCAGCGGAAGTCGCGCGATTCTTGCAGGCAAAGACTAGCTATTTCCACCCCATCAGGCAACTCTGCGGCAATAATAGGCCAAAATGCAATCAGCAGATTTTCTGATGTAGGCACGATGCCCTGCAAAAAATCGATATCTAGATTTAAATTCAGATGGTCTACTGCTTGAACTATTTTCGCATCAACGATACGCATCAAGGCAGTATAGTCCATAACCATGCTCGTTTCAGCATCAACAGCCCCTTTGACGGTCGTGGTAAACACGTAACTATGCCCATGCCCATTCGGGCTAGCACAAATCCCGTAGACCTTGTGATTTTTCTCGGGAGTCCAATCGTCGCGGTACAAGCGGTAAGCGGCACAAAATTCGGTTTGGTAGCTGATTTGCATTATTAGATTTTAATTATACCTTACAATCTGCCTATGTCCAAAGCCACTCCCACAGTGTTTTGTGCGCGCTCTATGACTCTCGGCGCAGTATTGATGCTCAGCTGTATTCTTATCGGCAAAGCGATTGTCGCACCCTTGTTTCACGACCTAAGTACACCAAGCGAACAGCTCACTCTCGAATTAGTGCACAACTCATTAGAGCAGCACTCTATTTTCTCACCGTCTGGCTCCGAGTTATTACTGGCCGGCGCTGCTGCCATGGTCGACAGTCTCAGTGACCCTTACGCCGCTTTCATTCCGCCAAAAGACATCCGTAATTTCGAGGAAGAATCTAGCGGATTATTCGGCGGCATCGGAGTTATGCTCGACAAAAACTGGCGCATTGTTTTCCCTCTACCAAACAGCGACACTGCGAAGCAAGGTATCACCACCGGCGACGCCATCCTCGAAATTGATGGGAAAGATGTTTCCACCATTGATTTCGCAGAAAGAGCTGCCGAATTAAGCGGGCGGCCTGGCAGCACTGTTAGCCTTAAAGTTCGCAAGCTAAATGGCAAGATTGTCGAGCATCAAGTCAAGCGCCAGCCTGTGCCATCGATTACGGTAAGCGACGAGTCCATTATCGATACAGAACATGGTATTGCTCACGTGAGCATCAAGTCCTTTGCATCAAGCACTCCTGAGGAACTCTCTTCTGCTCTGCAGCGCCTTAACGCTTTGGGCATGCAAGCCTTAATTTTAGATTTACGCTTCAATTTAGGAGGGCAACTTCAAGACGCCATAGATGTCGCTTCTTATTTCCTTAGTGGAGAAGTCGTGTGCCGATTGCGTCCGCATGTTGGTGATGAATACTTGAAGTATGCTGATTCTCAACTAAGCTTATACCCTGACTTACCGGTTATTGTATTGGTTAATGAATTAAGCGCCTCCGGATCCGAAGTGGTCGCCGCTGCTTTACGTGACCACCAACGCGCCAAACTCATGGGAACACGCACTTACGGCAAAGGTGTTTTTCAAAAAGTACTCAGTTTCCGCGACCCTGATTTCGCAATTAAGTTTACTGCTGGTTACTACTTAACTCCGAGTGGTGAAATCATCGAAAGCAAGATTGAGGATGACCGGGGGCCTCATGGTTTGTTGCCCGATTTTGAACTAGAAAGACAAACGGACGCGACATGCAAGGCCATTAAACTATGGGCAAGTCGCATTCGAGTTCCTGAAAAATATGCCGTAGAAGTCGCAGAGTTGTTCCCAGAATATTTACAGCAATCAAGGCCAAAGGATGCTTGGATTGATACAGCAGCTCAGCAGCTTATAGCGGACTTGAAATAATGACCAGAGAAACGCAATTCATTTTAGGCATTGAGTCGTCATGCGATGAAACCGCGGCGGCTATTGTTGCCGACGGCAAGCAAGTTGTTTCTTCTGTGGTGCACAGTCAAATCGACGAACACGCGGCCTGGGGCGGAGTTGTTCCAGAAATAGCTGGACGTTCGCACTTACGCTCTATCCGCACTGTTGTCGATCAGTGCCTGGCTGAGGCCAACATGCGCCCTGAACAGTTGTCCGGAATCGCTGTCACTAACCGGCCTGGCCTGATGGGCTCGTTGTTGATTGGCATGACTGCCGCTAAAGCACTTTCTTATGCATGGCAAAAACCAATCGTCGGCGTGCACCACATCGAGGCGCATATTTACGCAGCACTAATGTCCATCGAACAACCGACGTTTCCTTTTATAACTTTAGTTGTGTCTGGCGGACATACTTCTCTATATCGCAGCGACTCGGCGCTCGCACACCAACTTCTTGGTGCAACGCGCGATGATGCCGCCGGGGAATGTCTCGACAAAGCTGCCGCGATGCTCGAGCTCAGTTACCCTGGAGGCCCATCGATTCAAAAGGCTGGTGAGCACGGTGATCCAAAATCCTTTCAGTTCAAACAACCGATGCTCAATCCTGAATCCCTAGACTTTTCTTTCTCTGGCATGAAAACAGCATTGCTATACAAGCTGCGTGGCCCAGGCAATCGCCTGACC
>CAXGOF010000083.1:0-7609 GCA_964011335.1 uncultured bacterium | reverse complement strand
GCGAGCTTTAGCCGCCCGCCAACGTAGACGCGAGCAGCGCAATGCAGACAAAGGTTAGTTTCGCCAATTCTGGGCTACGCGAGTACTGCACGAAATACTTGAAGCGTATGCGTCCGCATGTTTCTTCAGTGGTCGTCGTTTATGACTCTGCAGTCCCTGAATATTTATTGGGACAAGCAACTGCTGGAGTGATAGATAGCGGCTGTAATATGAAACTCATTAAGGCGTCCAGAGGTGAAAAGAACAAAACCATCGAGAATGCCGTACAGCTAGCCACCAAATTGCTGAATGCAAAAGTAGATCGCAACAGCTTAGTGTTTGCCGTCGGCGGCGGAGTCACTAGCGACGTTGCCGGCTTTGCAGCGTCGCTGACTTTGCGCGGGGTTCGCTGGGCATGTTTACCGACGACCCTATTATCGATGGTTGATGCAAGCATTGGTGGGAAAACTGGCGTCAATGCACTCGGCGCCAAGAACATGATTGGCACCTTCCATTTCCCTGAATTTGTGCATACCGATTTTCGCTGGCTCAAGTCTCTACCCGACCGCGAATTTCGCTCGGGTCTGGGCGAACTACAAAAGACCGCCCTGCTCGCTGGCGGCAAGTTATGGCGTCTATGCCTCGAAGCTAATCCGATACAACTTCGTAAATCAACGCCAACATTGCATGAGTTAGTGCAGATTGCAGCAAAATATAAAGTAAAAGTAGTCTCCAGCGACCCTAAAGAGACCAAGACACGACAAATTCTCAACTTCGGGCATACCTTTGGCCATCCACTCGAGTCAGCAAGCAACGGCAAACTCAGTCATGGCGAGGCTGTTTCATTCGGCATTCGTTGCGCCATCAATCATTCTGTAGAGCAACAGCTATGCAGCGCCAAACTCGCTGCCGACAATCTCAAGTTAAGTCGCAGCATGGGCCTCGACACCGGTATAAAAATGAAGATGCCCACGGCGTCTGAATTAAGGCGTTTACTGGGGCATGATAAGAAATCAAAAGATGGCAAACTGACCTTAATATTAATCGAAAAGGCCGGGCGTCCGCTAGTTCGTGAGGGTTATTGGGTCAATGATGTAGCAAAAATAATAATTGCTAATCAGTAGCCTTCGGGCGGCGCTAGAATAGGCCAACCTAAGGCCAATCATGCCCCGACGAGACGACATTACATCCATCCTCATCATAGGTTCTGGCCCAATTGTTATCGGCCAGGCCTGCGAATTCGACTATTCCGGAACCCAAGCGATTAAAGCGCTGCGCGAAGAAGGTTATCGCATTGTGCTGGTGAATAGTAATCCCGCAACAATCATGACCGACCCCGAGTTGGCTGAGGCAACGTACATCGAACCGATTACTGCCGAGTTTGTTGAACGCATTATTGCGAAAGAGAGACCTGATGCAATTCTGCCAACGCTTGGCGGGCAAACTGCCTTGAATGTGGGCCTCGAGCTTGAGAAGAACGGGGCACTTGCGAAGTATGATTGTGAAATGATTGGCGCAACCGCCGAGGCTATCTTCAAAGCCGAAGATCGCGACGCATTCCGCGACGCTATGGACGCGATTGGTTTGTCGAGTGCTGAAAGTGAAATTGCGCGTACCCTTGACGAAGCTAAAACGGCGGTGGCAAAGATTGGCTTGCCTTGTGTAATTCGGCCTGCCTTTACAATGGGCGGTTCTGGTGGTGGCATTGCTTACAATGCTGAAGAGTTCGAAGAAATTGCGACACGTGGTTTACGATTGTCACCGGTAAATGAATTGTTGGTTGAGAAGAGTTTGATTGGCTGGAAAGAATACGAGATGGAGGTCATGCGTGACCGCAAAGATAATTGTGTGATTATCTGCTCGATTGAGAACCTCGACCCGATGGGTGTGCATACTGGCGATTCGATTACGGTTGCCCCATCGCAAACCTTGACTGACCGCGAATATCAACGTATGCGCGATGCATCGTTTGCGATCATGCGCGAAATTGGCGTTGAAACCGGTGGCTCCAATGTGCAGTTTGCTGTTAACCCAGAAAATGGCGATCTGATTGTCATCGAGATGAATCCGCGCGTGTCGCGCTCGTCGGCCTTAGCCTCTAAGGCGACGGGTTTTCCGATTGCAAAGTTTGCTGCTAAGCTGGCCGTGGGGTTCACGCTCGACGAAATGCAAAATGATATTACTAAAGAGACGCCGGCATGTTTCGAACCATCGATTGATTATGTTGTAACAAAAATGCCGCGCTTCGCATTTGAAAAATTCCCAAACTCGGATTCGACTTTGGGCACGCAAATGAAATCTGTTGGTGAAACCATGGCCATTGGCCGCACCTTCGAAGAGTCTTTTCAAAAAGCGATTCGCGGCTTAGAAATAGGTCGTGTTGGTTTCTCAGGTAAGCGCCGCGAATTTGATGCTGAAGAAATACGTCAAAAGGTTTCACGCCCGGCTCCTGGGCGTCTATTTGCCGTTTATGATGCCTTCTGTGCTGATTACAGCGTAGAAACCGTACATAAACTAAGCGGTATCGACCCATGGTTTTTAACATTCATGCAGCGCTTAGCAATTACCGATCGTGACTTGCAAGACAAAGCTCTTTCTGACATCGACAAAGATTTCATGCGCAGCCTAAAGCGGGCTGGTTTCTCAGATGCGCGTTTAGCAGAAGCTACGGCGTCCACCGAGGCAGAGGTCCTGGCACATCGCGAAAGCCTAGGCGTCAAGGTTGGCTATCGCTTAGTCGACACTTGTGCGGCTGAGTTTGCGGCTAGTACCCCTTATATGTATTCGACTTACGATGTCGACTCAAACGAGGTTGAAGTTAGTGGCAACAAAAAGATAATGATTCTTGGCGGCGGCCCAAACCGCATTGGCCAGGGTATTGAATTTGATTACTGTTGCGTACACGCGTCTTTAGCCGTGCGTGATATGGGGTTTGAATCAATAATGGTCAATTCAAATCCTGAAACGGTTTCAACTGACTTTGACATTTCAAATCGTCTTTACTTCGAACCGCTTACTCACGAAGATGTATTAGCAATCTGCCGTCGCGAAAAACCAGATGGCGTAATCGTGCAATTCGGCGGCCAGACCCCGCTTAACTTAGCAGCTGGCTTGCACGAGACTGGAATCCCTATTTTAGGCACACCGGTTGAAGCAATTGACCGCGCAGAAGATCGCGGCATGTTCGCTGAAATGCTCACCAAGCTCGAGCTGAGATCGCCAGCCAATGGCATTGCATTCGACGAAGAGCAGGCTGCTGTCATTGCCGACAAAATTGGCTTTCCAGTATTGATGCGCCCTAGTTTCGTTTTAGGTGGCCGCGCAATGGAAATCGTTTACGATCAAAAAGATCTTAAGCGCTATATGGCCGAGGCGGTCGTCGTTTCTAAAGACCGCCCTGTTTTGGTTGACAAGTTTCTGGAAGACGCCATCGAAGTCGATGTCGACTGTATTGCCGATGGAGAAGAAGTAGTGATTGGCGCCATAATGGAGCACATCGAAGAAGCGGGGATTCACTCTGGCGATTCAACTTGCGTGATTCCTACGATGACTTTGTCCGATACCATCCTTGATGAAATTCGCGAGTCAACAACGTTGATGGCACTCGAGCTTGGCGTGATCGGCTTGATGAATGTGCAGTACGCGGTACGTGGCGAAATTGTTTATATCATCGAAGTTAATCCGCGTGCTTCTCGAACGGTACCGTTTGTTGCCAAGGCGACCGGGGTGCCGTTAGCACGCATTGCAACGCAAGTCATGGCCGGCAAGAAGTTGTCAGAGTTTGACGACTTGCACGAAGTTGTTCCAGAAGAGCACATTGCTGTAAAAGCTCCGTCATTCCCATTCGCTAAGTTTATTGGCGCGCGCGCCGACCTTGGCCCTGAGATGCGTTCTACTGGCGAAGTCATGGGCGTCGATTCCTCTTTCGGAATGGCGTTCGCGAAAGCATCGGACTCAGCCGGGCGCAAGCTGCCTACATCTGGCAAAGTGTTTATCTCTGTCAAAGATGCCGATAAGCGCGCGGTCGTTGCCGCAGCCAATGGCTTGTTAGCAATGGGCTTTAAATTGACAGCAACAGGTGGAACATTCAAGGTGTTAAATCGGCATGGGATTAAATGCGAACGCGTAAATAAAGTTCACGAAGGTCGCCCTAATGTTGTTGACCTAATTAAGTCTGGGGAAATCGATTTGATTATCAACACTCCGCTAGGCAAAGTCACGCGCCACGACGATGGGATGATTCGTAGCGATGCATACCAAGTTGGCATTCCCTGCCTAACGACTATGTCAGCGGCAATGGCAGCTATTGAGGGTATCCAAGCCTTGCGTGGCGATGAGGCCAAGGTTAAGTGCTTGCAAGAGTTCTATCAATCTGTTCCTGTCGAAGCTTAAATGAAGTTAGCTTTCGATGCGCGATGCGAAAACGGCAAAGCGTCTTCGTTCACTCGCGTACTCGAATTGTGGCGACACGCAGCTGACGTTGTTGGCCTCGAATACACCAATTGGCACGATGGGTTCTGTAACGCCGATGTGTTACTTTCGCCAAATAGCAATATTGCTCCAATTAAGGGTCCTGTCAAAATTGCCGCCTTGCATGATGCAAATCCGTTGCAGCCTCAGTCTAGCTCATGGTTGAGGAGGGTGCCTGCAATTCATGTATTAAAGAAAGCAGCGCGCAATTTACAGCTCAATGCTGACTATGTGATTACCGGGACCCACTTTTCCAAAAAATCTATTGGCCTAGCCTTTCCCGTTCTGGGTGACAAACTTCATGTTATTCCTCACTACCCGTCATCAATTTTCACGCCCGGGGAAATTGACTATGATTTACTAAACCAGTACTCACTTCCAGCGAACAGCGTCCTATTCGTCTCAGCGCTGCACAAGCAAAAAAACTGGGACGGCATGCTCGCAGCATGGTCGGCATTGCCAAGCGAGTTGCGCCTTAATCACCCACTGGTTTTTGTTGATTCAAAAAATAAAGTGCCCCGCAAGACAAAGCCAGGAAATCTCATTTTTACCCGTCGCATTGATGATCAAGTCCTACTTAATTTATATCGTTCGGCGAAACTAATGGTGTTCCCTTCATTCGCTGAGGGCTTCTGCCTACCTCCACTTGAAGCGCTGTGTTCGGGATGCCCTGTTATTGCAAGCGAGACAACTTCCATGCCTGAAGTCCTCGGCGACAGCATAGATTATTTTAATCCTTTTGAAATGTCGTCAATAATGACTACACTAGAGAAGCACGTTGCGCTCCCTCGCCCTACCATTAAACATAAATCTGCATGGAGCGCTGAACTTACTGGAAGCAAACTGCTTGATTTGATAAACAATATTTAGTGGACCTCCGAGAAGTAGAAAATGATAAGCAAAGAAAACATGCCTGCTGTTTTATATAGCCTTGCCCTGGCCTCAATGGCTTGGTCAAGAGCAGCCCACTGTGCTCTTTCCATACTTGCCGTGATTTGCTTTCTTGCAATCTCAGAGAATCGATTTAAGCAATTCTCCATCCCATTCTTCAACTACCTTATTTTTTTACTAGGCTTCATCAGCATTGCTTTTGTGCTCTCTCCCAACTCAAGCGCTGCTGCTTATGAACTAAAGGGAGTTTGGCCACTACTACACCTGGCTTTTGCACCAATTATTTTCGCCAAGTCAAACCAATCACTATTCATAAAAACATTTTTAGGCATAACTGGCGTTGCTGCAATTTATTCCATTCTTCAATACTTCCATATAATCCCGCACAAGTCCAAGTATGGTGGATATGTGACTTCTTCAGAGATATGGGCCTTTGTCGATTGTTTGACTTACGCTGTACCAGTTTGCCTTTACCTTGCCATAAAAAAACAAGGAAAAAAGAAGTTGCTTTTGCTCACACTTTGCGCGACCTTTATGGCCTCGCTCTGGATCAATCAAGAACGCGCCAATTTCTTTTCGGCGGTTTGTTGTTTAGGCATCGTGCTGCTGCTAAACGACATCATTAGCCTTAAAGCAAAATCGCTGTGCATTGCTGCGGTAATGGCTTTTGGTATCGTTGGCACCCAGTTTTCAGATTCTGAAATTGGCAATGTCTCTCAAGTTTTCGAAAAGCCATCTGAGGTCTTACACCCGATACGCATTATGCAATATGATATAGCATATAAAGCATTTATGCTTTCGCCATACATAGGCCATGGGCTTGGTAGCTATCACACTTTCCAAGAAAATGACACGGAATATAGTGAAGACTTAAAAGGGTTAACGCCGCAAGGGGTAAAGACTCGCATCCATTCCATGCCGCTGCAAATATTAGTTTCTACTGGGCTGCTAGGCCTAGTCACTATCTTTGGTTTCTTCCTAAAAATTCTTTTGCCATTATTCGGGCAACTGAGAGCCAATAATATGGCTGCGGTGATTGGCATTTCTGCTTGTGCGATTCACTTCCTCACTAGCTTGACGGATTCAACCAGTATTACATCTGTGCGACTTGCCGCGTTCACTATCACTATCGGATTTGTTTACGGCAATATTTTATCGCCGAATAGCCCGCAGCAACGCAGCTAAATCGTCTTTGCGTGTGATAGCCATCGTGCCAATAGCGGCGGCGACACCACCTATTATCGAAAGGACCAAATTCAACACCTCATAGCTTGGTAACACCTGACTATGCAAAACAAAGGCTGCCCCGAGAGCAGCAAGTATCGGCAACAACCAAGACCATGCTTTAGCGACAGGCAACGAAAACGAAAGCTTATGTCGAGACAACCCCAATAGCAAAATAAGCAACTGCGCCAACATCGACGCAGACGTCGCCCAGCCCGCAGCTGGCGGGCCATATTCTGGAAGCCAAGCGACATCTAAAACCAAATTAACAGGAATAGCTGCTAAAGCAGCGATCATCGGCAACTTATAAGAATGCATCGCTTGATATGCGCGAGTTAACAGCCCTGACAAGCCGATAATGGGTAATACCCAAAGGTATGCTTGTAACGTTTTTGCGATTAATGCACTATCAGCGGGCGTTACTTTTCCGCGCTCAAATAACACCGTAACAACTGGCAGGGCAAGAACCATTAATCCGACCATGGCGCAACTTAACAACATCGTTGTCGTTTCGCTCGCTCGGCGTAAATTCGTGTTCATCCCAGCGATATCGTTCTTCGCGGCCAAGCGTGCGAATAATGGCATTGCCCCAGTCATTGCAGCGATTCCGACGAGCGCTATGGGTAGCTGCAGGAGTCGATTAGCAATAAAGGTAAAGGTGTTCGCCTCTGGGCCGACAAGCGAACGCACCAGAAATTGATCTGCCAATAAATTAATTTGCATCGCCGCCAAACCAATTAACGCCGGAATAAACATGATAAAAGCACTCTTTTGTGATTTAAGCTTAGCTTTCCATTTAAACTGAAACTTCCACCCAATGTTTTTTAGCCCTCGCAATTGCACCGCCCATTGCAGAGCGCCGCCGATCAGCAAACAAGCGCAAAGTATATGTAATTGACTACCCTGATCGCTGGCCCATAAGCTACCCGCGACAATACCGGCAATCCAACACACGTTCAGTAATATCGGCGCAAGTGCCGGCCAAAAAAAATGCTTATGTAGGTTTTGCGGAGCTGATGCCAAGGCACACATACAAATCGGCACC
>CAXGOF010000082.1:0-7684 GCA_964011335.1 uncultured bacterium | reverse complement strand
AGACTGGGCCGCCTTCTGCAGGCACTACCCAATTAATGTTTTCGTAAGGATCTGCTATGTCGCAAGTCTTGCAATGCACGCAGTTCGAAGCGTTAACCATAACGGCTTCCTCTGCGAATTCATAAACCTCTGCAGGGCAAAAATGCTGACAGGGATTTCCGTATTCTTCAGTGCACTTATCGACACAAATGCTCGTGTCGAGTACCTGCAAGTGAGCTGGCTGATCCTCTTCGTGAATGGTCCCAGACGAAAACACGCTGGACGATTTATCAAAGGTCAGCTCGCCGTCAAATTTTGGCAAAGGATTTGGCTTAGCGCCTTTCTTATAAAGTTCGATATCGCTCTTCATCGTCTTCTTGCCCGCAGGCAAAACGCCTCCGGTTAAAGTGCCAAGTGCTACGCCAATAGAACCGGCTAGAAAACCTTTTTGAAAACCTTGGCGATAGTTACCCACCTTTTTCAATTCTGTATAAGCCCAGCTCTCATTAAATAGCTTATCGACTTTGCTTAGTTTGTCGCCTTGAGCGATACCTTCAGTGGCTGCCAAAGCTTCTAGAGCAGCGGTGGCTCCTAGGACTCCTGATTTAATGGCCAAGTGCAAGCCCTTAAGGCGGGCCGCGTTCATGTAACCAGCAGAGTCGCCGATTAGCATAAAGCCATCGCCCCAAGATTGTGGCATCGAGAACAACCCCCCCTCGGGCACTGTCTTGGCGCCATAACGAATCAGCTTGCCACCCTTCAGCATATCAGCCATAAACGGATGCGTCTTCCAGCGCTGCATTTCAGCGTGGTAGTCGAATGAGGCGTTACCGTGGTCCATGCCGGCCACAAAGCCAATAGACAGGCGGTTGTTCGGTAAGCCGTAAATCCATCCGCCGCCATAAACCTCGGTACCTAGGGGCCATCCGCCGGTGTGAAGGACTGTGCCTTCGAGGTCGTGGTCAACTTCCCATATTTCTTTGACTCCTACTCCCCAAATTTGTGGGTTACGATCGGCATCAAGCTTGTTTTCGGCGATGAGTTGTTTAGTGATAGAGCCACGTGTACCTTCGGCTAGGATAGTAAGCCTTGCTTTGATGTCGTAGCCCGGTGCATAGGTCGATTTTTTCTCGCCACTCTTTGACAAACCTTGGTCGACGCAGCGCACGCCGCATACAGCACCACTCTCATCGCGTAAAACACTCGAGCCGGCAAAGCCCGCGTAAACCTCGACACCAGCAGCCTCAGCTTTTTGCGTGAGCCACTTCACCATTTCGTTGGCGGATGTAATCCAGTTACCGTGGTTCTTGAATTGCGGCGGGCAAAGGAGGCCCGCCATTCGCTTATGCGACTTTTCAGTCAGCCAAAGCAAAGCGTCGTCTTTAACCTTCGCTTGAATAGGGAAGCCATCCTGTTCTGCTTCAGGGAACATTTCTAGAATTGCCTGAGGATCAAGCACCGCACCGGACAATTGATGATGACCTATTTCTCCGGCCTTATCTAACACCAAAATCGAAAGCTCTTGCCCAGCCTCTTGTGACTTACTAGCCAGCTCGATAGCAAAGCATAGTCCAGCAGGCCCAGCGCCCACGACCAACACATCTACCTCAAGTGATTCACGTTCCATTGACCTATAGAATAACGACGCGGATGTCTTATTTTGCCTTTACAAATGGGTTAGTCTTAGCCTCGTGCCCAATAGTTGTCGTCGGACCGTGACCACAGTGCACCACTGTCTTATGCGGCAAGCTATACATTTCTTCCTGTATAGATTGTTCTAGCTGCGAAAATGAACCTCGCGGGAAATCAGTGCGACCGATACTACCGTTGAACATGACGTCTCCAGCAATGACGATATCGGCATCTGCACAGTAGAATACCACGTGACCAGGCGTATGCCCTGGGCAGTTTCGCACTTCGACCTTCACGTTACCAAAGTTCAATTCTTTAATATTGTCGATGTTAGTCGTGACCTCAGGAACTCTCACCGCTGGGAATCCATAGTTGCGCGCATGCTCCGGCAAAGTCGTTCTTAAAAAATCATCTTGCTGCGGAAAGAAAAAAGGCACCTTTAGTTCCTCTACCAACTCAGCTGTACCGCCAATATGGTCGAGGTGGCCATGAGTGGCCCAAACAGCGACAACCTCAAAATCCTGTTGCGTAATAAATTTTAATACGGGCTGTGCGTCTCCGCAATCGCAGACAACGGCCTGCTTAGTTTCAGTACATTCGAGCACCGTGCAATTCTGCATGAAGGGAGTGACCGGGACAGTATGTACTTTTAACATTTTTCTATTCTTGTTCGCCCAACCACTGAACGCAATCAGAGTAAACTTCCTTTTTGAAAATGGGCACGCGTTTTTTTAACTGAACCATAAAGAACTCGAGTGCGGCGAAAGTGTCGCGGCGGTGAGCAGCACTGACTACTACGCACACGGCCTGTTCACCGAGTTTTATTTCGCCAACGGAGTGTTCAACAGCGATTGCCAGCAATTCGAAACGCGAAGCCATTTCGCCAGATATCTTTTTGATTTCTGCCTCAAACATTTCAGGATAAGCCTGATAGTGCAATGCCACGACATCGTTTCGCTGATTATTGTTTTGGCGAACCTGCCCAGCAAAGCAAAGCGTGCACCCTACAGAATTGTCGATAACCACCTGCGCCTTACACCAGGCTGCGGATACCGCGCCTTCAATCAATCTACAGTAAACACGCATCAACCGCCACACACCGCAGGAATAAAAGCAACTTCGTCGCCACCACTAAGGCTGTGACTTTCGTCGACATAAGAGCAGTTGACTGCGACACGAAACACACGGTCATTAAATATATCGTACTGAGAACCAACGGTTAACAACAAATCACCAACGCACGAATGCGACGGTAATTGCAATTGTATGGAACTGTTTTCGCAGAGCTCTTGTAACTCACCGAACAGTTTAACCGTAAGATTCACTAGCTTTAAAATGGCACGTCATCTGACATGCCGCCGCCGCCAAACGAATCTGGCCCTGGAAAGCTAGGCACAGCAGCCGGTGACTGCTGTGGGTCTTGTTGAGAAGGCGCTGAATCCGCGCCACCAGCGTTATCGTTTTTGTTACCGGTAAACGACCAATTGTCAACGACCACATCTACCTTCGAGCGCTTTTGGCCACTTTCCTTATCGTCCCACGAAGAGAAGTTGAGGCGTCCTTCAATCAACACACATGCGCCGCGCTTATTGAAACGGGCAAAAGCCTCGCCACGCGTGCCGAAAATAGTGATGTCAAAGAAGTGTGCTTGTTCTTTCCAGCCGCCTTGGCCATCAGGACGGCGCTCGTTTACAGCCAAACCGGCCTTCACAAGTGCTGTTCCGCTTTGCGTTTGCCGCACTTCAGGATCGCGGGTCAAATTACCCATTAAAATTACTTTGTTGTATGATGCCATTTCAGTTATTCTACGGTAGCTATTCCCTTAAACAAAGCCAAAGCATCAAAAAATGACCTCCGGACAAGAAAGACGTAAACATCCGCGTAAAGCGGTCAAGGACCTCCCTATCATCGTCGATGGCGATACCCCTTTACGTGTGCGAGACTTATCGCAATCGGGCGCCTGTTTCTTTTCAGCAACTCCGTTGCGGATGATGACCCACGTGAAGTTCGCTTTCGAATTTGAGGACAGTTCAGGCGAGACAATAGGCATCTCTGGTGAAGGCGTTGTCGTTCGCTGCGAACGTATATCACCAACCCTTGGACACTATGAGGTCGCGATATTCTTTCAGTCACTCGACGAAGGCGGCTCAATAGCCATCCGACAGTACTTGGTCAACAAAGAAGAATGCTAAGCGATTAGCCGTAAGCTTATTGCGCGCACTATCGAGCACATGTCTTTGCGTTGCTCGAGTACCTCATAGCCACACTCACCGGCGACACGCGCCAAATCATCTTGCCGATTAGCGCCGATTTCAAATACTAGCATAGCTTTAGGCAGCAAATGCACCTTCGCTTCAATCATGATGCGCCTATAAAACTGCATCGCGTCACCATCAGTAACGAATAGCGCACTGTGCGGCTCGTATTCTGCAACGGACGAGCCGAGTTCTTCACTATGTGTTATATAGGGTGGGTTTGAAACGATTAAATCGAATTTGTCGACAGCATCTAGTCCAGCCAAGCAATCAGACCTAAGTAGCTGCAAGCGCTGATCCACACCAATCGCTTGCGCATTAAGTGCTGTCATCTCTAATGCTCCTACTTCGATATCTATGGCGACACCATCAGCACGTGGCAATTCGCTGAGCAAACTAATGATTAAACAGCCCGAGCCGCAACCAACATCAAGCAAGCGTAAATGACTCTTACTAGTCAAGTTTTCTAAACATAGTTCGACGACGGCTTCACTATCAGCACGCGGAATAAGCACTCTCGAATCAATCACAAAGTCGTGCTTATAAAACCCAACGCTGCCTTCGACATAAGCAAGTGGCTCGCCAGATTGCAAACGTTGAAGCAAAGGCAATAACTTATCAATCTGCTCTTGGCTCAATTCCGCCTTAGAGTCTAGCGAGATATCGTGTGTGGCTAGGCCCAACACGCGCGCAACAAAATTACGCGCCGCTGCGGTCGTAGCTTGATTGTTGTCTTCTAAAAAAGACAACACCGCATCGACTGCGTGTTGTCGATGCGGTGTTGATGGAAGAAACAACTTATGATTTACTTAGTGACTGAATTTTGTTTTGACTTACGCTGAGCTTTACGCGCAGCAACTTCAGCCTGTCTCTTTGCTTTATTGACTGCCATACCTTTCTTGGCGCCATTAAACAATTCATAGGTAGCAATTAGGCCACCGCCCAATACCAGTACTGGGCCTACGCCGTAAGCCAAGAAGCCCGCGTCCACATCACCTGCCCATTGAGCAGCGATAGGCCCATCCGTTCCAGTGACAACGCGTAGCAAACCGAATAAGCCGTAAATGATTGCTTCTAATGGCGCAAGAAACAAAACGAGACCCAACATACCCGACGTAATTGCCGGCATTGACCACATCTTCCACATGCCAGCCCAAGATGCCCAAGCACCTATCAAGCAAAAAAGGAATGTTAAAGAACCCAAAAATGATTCCTGGCCTGTTGTGCCCGCAGCCCACATAAGAGGAAGACCACCTAAAACCAACAGATAGGCCAACAACGATTTTGAGAACTGGCCGTCGACTTCCGGCTCGGCAGGTGCCGCTGGAAGCTTGTCGTCGTATTTCTTGCCAAGAAAAGGGGCAGCAAGAGCAAGGAGCGCACCAAAGGTTGCAATGATAATACCGGGAGCTTCGTTAGCCCCAAGAGCAAAAGGCAACACAGCAGCGAGCAATGCCAAGAAAGGTACGAAGGGCTTATGCGCCACAAAAGTTTGGTTAACACGCAACAAACCATTCCTGAGTAATTCCCAGATAATTAACATTACCACCAAACTTGGCACAAAGGCATAATCTACAGCTGGATACGGTAGCAGCAAACCAGCGAGTGCAAAAATAAGACCAATAGAGCCGGTCGACAGTGACTTGCGCACTGGCTGCTTAGACAAGGACGCCTGCTGGGCAGGCTGTTGCTGCGAAACTTTTACGTCTGCAGAAGAAGATTCAGTGTGGTTATTCTCGTTGTTCATGATCTTAAAATTATTAACGTTTACAGAGCGGCTAGTTTTGCTTCGCGGTCAGCCAAAATAAGAGCTTCAAATATAGCATCTATCAAGCCCTCAGATACTTTTTCTAGACTGAAAGACTCGCCTAGCCGGTGATCCGTTACCCGGTTTTGAGGGTAATTATAAGTGCGGATACGTTGCGAGCGATCGCCAGTCCCGACTTGAGTACGCCGCATTTCAGAGCGTTCATCATCGAGCTTTTGACGCTCTATTTCATAGAGCTTCGCACGCAACAAATCTAAAGCGCGTGCTTTATTGCGTAATTGCGAAGAATCTTCTTGGCACTTCACCTGAAGACCTGTTGGTAAGTGAATCACTCGTATCGCAGAAGAAGTTTTATTAACGTGCTGCCCCCCCGGCCCGGATGAACGCATCGCTGTGATCTCGAGTTCTTCTTCATCTAGCTGGTAGTCGAGCTCCTCAATTTCAGGCATCACAGCAACGGTTACAGCCGAAGTATGGATGCGTCCTTGAGTTTCTGTAGCTGGAACGCGCTGCACGCGGTGCCCACCTGATTCATAACGAAGCAATCGAAATGCATCCTCGCCAGTAACCTTTAATACGATTTCCTTATAACCGCCCGCCTCGGAACGCGACTCTGCGACAATCTCCATAGTCCAATTTCGAAGAGCAGCGAATTTTTGATATATCTTCGCCATATCACCGGCGAAGAGAGCAGCTTCATCACCGCCCGCGCCCGCACGGATTTCCATCAATGCCGGTTTATCGGCATCGGGGTCATCTTCGAGCACGCGGTCGAGAATGACCTTCTCGACTTCTGCAAAACGTTCTTCTAGTTCTGGCAACTCAAGCTCTGCCAATTCTTTCATCTCGGCATCTTTCCCACGCATGTACTCTTTAGCTTCGCAGATTTCTTCGTCGAGCGCCGTGTATTCTTGCCATGGACCTAGCACTTTATGTAAAGTTCCCAACTCACGCAACCACGATTGAAACTCGGGCTGGGACGACGCAGTCGGCTCCGCCAGCTTAATTTCTAAATCTTTCTGTCGCGCTTCTACTTCAGATACGCGACCACGTAGTGTGTCAACAAGAGACATCCGGTAGCGATAAAGCAGTTAAGCTTACTTAGTGCTGCTACCGTAACGCTTCTGGAAACGATCAACACGGCCAGCAGTGTCGACAAACTTTTGCTTACCAGTGTAGAAAGGATGGCATGCTGAACAGATCTCAACGTTGATCTCTGAACGAGTGCCGCGAGTTTCGAATTCTGTACCACAACCACACTTAACGTGACAGGCTTGGTATTCTGGGTGGATTCCTTGTTTCATTATTGCTACCTCTTATATAAGGGTCGAACATTTTAACCTATTTGCAAGAAAATTGGAAGCCCGACATTGCAAACAACTTCTTTACCGTAACTTCCGACATGCCGACAATAGTCTCGAAATCTCCAGCAATGCAGTTCGCAAATTGCCCTGCCCAACCCTGAATCGCGTATGCCCCCGCTTTGTCAGACCACTCACTGCCATTTAAGTAGCTAACGAGATCACTCTCGGGAATATTCCGAAAGCTAACCACCGCATAGTCCACCAGCTGAAAGACTTCTGACCCGGGGCTAAGGAGGCACGACGCCGTATAGACGCGATGCTCACCCATCTCTTGCAGGCGCTGCAACATGTAGCGCGCGTGTGCAGAATCGTCCGGTTTAGTAAAAAACTCGCCATCACCATACACCAAGGTGTCACCAGCCAGCACCCAACAGTTTTCGTGCTGAGCAGCCACTTCGCGGGCCTTAAACAAAGCATGCCCCGCCACCCGCAATTCTGGGTCGCTGGACAATATGGGCCCGTCGGAATTTGCTGGATGGATATCAAACTCTATATTTAGCCGACGTAATAAACTTTGGCGCCTGGGTGAAGAGCTGGCAAGGATTATAGATGGCGCGGGCAAAAGTTTACTTCTTTGCAGCCGCTTTTTTGGCAGTATTCTTCTTAACTACCTTTTTCTTCGTTACTTTCTTCTTCGTTACTTTCTTCTTCGTTGCTTTCTTCTTCGTTGCTTTCTTCTTCGTTGC
>CAXGOF010000081.1:0-7767 GCA_964011335.1 uncultured bacterium | reverse complement strand
TTGCGAGAAATGGATTTTGAATCCATCGCGTCTGCCAATTCCGCCACTTCGGCATCTCAATGGCGCATATTATGCCAAAGTTATTAACTTATTGCCACAGGAACAGGCCAATTGTTGATGCCCGTCGTTGATTTGTTGTTGGCGGTAAATCAAATCTTGTGGACCACTAATAACACTGGAACTAAGCTCTATTTGTTGGTCGCTATAATCGCATCCACGGTCGATAGTGGACAACCATTGCTTAGCGCGAACGCTTAGTGCAGCACGCGAAGTCGCGGCCGAATCGGAACCCGCACGATTCTTGACCGGAGCAAATTCAAACTCTCGGTCCGCCAATTGAACCACAACACGGTCAGCTAATGGCAAAGCATCGAAGACAAAAGTCTCGAACTTAACACCCTCGACGTCGGACGGAATTGACTCGCCAGGCGCTAACGCCTTAATCGTTTTATGAGCAAGGTGCAAAGGCAAATGCGCTTCAGCCATTTCTTCGAAGAAGTCAATTGAGTAAACGTGTACTGCGATATTTCCGGCTCGGTAAAGCAAGCCACCATCATCAGCCGTTTGCGCTTGAAGTTCGGCACTAATATCAGAGTACTCGATGCACTGCACCTTGCCGTTGTTTTCGACAACGAGACCCACCTTTTCACTGGCCTCTGTTTTTTCGACGACTTTAACGGACATTTGTGCATCAGCCAGAAGGTGATGTCCGATAAATGTTGGGTCAGACATAAACACTAGTGGGTTGTCGACTTGGCAGTAGTAAAGCACATCAATACCCTGTGTGCGTAACGAATCTATCATGCCGCTGCGTTTGATAGCGCGGTACACCCCGCCGTGTCCATCAGGATTACTAAACAACTCATCTGGTGCAGTGAGCAAAAACTCGCCCTGGTCATTTAGCGCGGGCAGGGTTCCTTGACACACGAAATGAACACTACTCGATGGCATGCCGAACCAATTGCGAGATGTGAAATAAGCAATGGTATCGTCATGATTACCCGGACCAGTCTGAATAACCCATGGTAATGCACATTGGTATTTGTTGCGCAAGAGAATCACTTGTTCGGCAAGCATCTGGAACAAAGATGTGCCAGAGACTGCGCCCAATGGATAAGCTCCTTTAGGGCCATTAAAACCCAGGCGCGACGCTTGCCCACCCGCAACAGTAATAATCGCCACACGGTTATCAGCCAGAGCTTTCTCGCCACAAGCAAGAGCCGCATTGTTAGTTATCGAAGAAGTCGAAGACGCGTCTAAAAGTTGCGGCGGTGAAATGGTAGACGTATCTATAACGACATCTTCATTGAGCGCCGCTCGCTGACGATCCAGTAACACCAAATCTATGGCAGAAAGTGCGTCGTTCAAGCGCTTTATGGCCATGTCACCGCTAGATTGCGCACGTGTGAAAACGTCTTCGAGTCCACGACTGGACAAATCTTGCCGAAGACTCATTAGCTTAACCTTCGAACTTGCGGAAGGCGATACAAACGTTGTGTCCACCAAAGCCAAGTGATGTTGACAGCGCAGTTTTGAAATCACCTTCGCGCGGTTCGTTCGGAATGTAATCAAGGTCACAACCGTTTTCGACGTCTGGATTGTCAAGGTTTTTCGTAGGGTGCGCAACACCTTTTGCTAGCGTGTAAGCACATGCAATACCCTCGACTGCTGCGGCAGCGCCAACCAAGTGCCCGACCATCGACTTCGATGAAGATATAGCGACTTTCTTGGCATTCTCTTCGCTCAGAGCAATCTTAATGGCAAGGGTTTCAATCATGTCATTCATCATCGTTGATGTACCGTGAGCATTGATGTAGTCCACTTCATCGTCGTTAATGCCGGCATCGTTCATCGCGGCTTTAAGAGCGGCTGCAGGACGCTGAGCCGTTGAATCCGGAGCAGTAATATGCCCTGCATCATCGGTCTGACCAAAGCCTGCAATTTCAGCGTATATTTTTGCGCCACGAGCCTGAGCGTGTTCAAGTGATTCAATCACCAAAACACCTGCCCCCTCGCCCATAACGAAACCATCGCGATCACGATCGAATGGACGCGAAGAACGCTGGATATCGTCGTTACGCGTAGACAGAGCCTTAAGTGAATTAAAGCCAGCTAAGCACAAAGCATTGGTCGTAGTTTCAGAGCCACCTGTCACCATGACATCAGCGCGGCCGGTGCGAATTTCGCGAAAAGCCATGCCGATCGCGTGGCCACTCGACGCACATGCGCTTGAAGTTAAAAAGCAAGCGCCCTGCAAACCGAACTCAATGGCAACGTTAGCTGATAACGAATTAGCCATCGTATTTGAAATAAAGAACGGAGTGACACGGCGTGGCCCGCCTTTGTCTAGAACGTCTTTTTGATCAAGTACGCTTTGAACGCCACCAATGCCGGTGCCAAGAATGGCACCACTACGAGTAGAGTCGATAACATCTTTGTCGAGCCCTGAATCTGCCCATGCTTCGCGTGCGGCAACTAAGCCAACTTGCGCGAATGGGTCCATGCGCTTTTGCTCACGCGTGGTGTAGTGATCGTCTGGCTGATAAACACAACCACGGACTTCCGCCGCAAACTTGGTAGCGTACTCGGTAGTGTCCCAGCGCTCGATATTGCGAAAACCGGTTTTGCCCTTCACCAAAGAATCAAAAAGCAAAGGCGCGCCAACGCCTACTGGAGTGAGCGCGCCCATACCTGTGATGACTACTCTTCTATTAGAATCAGCCATTAGGTCTAAACTATCTAGCGCTGCTTTGACGTGATGTAATCAATGGCCTTGCCAACAGTTTGTATTGCTTCGGCATCCTCGTCTGGGATTTGGATGTTAAAAGCATTCTCGAACTGCATCACGATTTCGACCGTGTCTAGGCTGTCGGCGCCTAGGTCGTTAGTGAAGCTGTGGTCATGAGTCAAAGACTCGCGTGTGCGACCCATGTGTTCGCAGACGATTTCATAAACTTTCTCTTCGATGGTAGTCACAGTATTTATTTTATCTTAGGGTTTATTGCTAAAAGCAAGTGTCGGGTTATTGCCCGTGGGTGGCTAATTATAGTTTCGCGACTAGCCTAATGAAAGACCGCCATCGACCAACATTACTTGGCCCGTAATATAAGAGCCTGAGGGGCTCAGCAGGAAGGCACTCAGGCCTGCGATATCCGCAGGTGTACCAGCGCGTTTTAGAGCAATTTTGCTAGTCATAGCCTCTTTGGCAGACTCGGGGAGCTCGCCTGTCATATCTGTGCTGATAAACCCGGGGGCGACAACATTGACGGTAATGTTACGAGAGCCAAGCTCGATGGCAGCTGAGCGCGCTAGGCCATGTAGCCCGGACTTAGCTGCACAATAGTTGGCCTGCCCCGGGTTGCCGGTAGTAGCAACCACGCTGCCGATGAAAACGATACTGCCACCTTTATTGCGCAACATTGGCTTGGTAGCAGCTTTTAGCAAATGGAAGCTGCCGCCAAGGTTCGTGTTGATCACGGCATCGAAATCTTCTTGGTTCATGCGCAACAAAAGGTTGTCACGGGTAATACCCGCATTAGCCACTAGCCCATCGAGTGAGCCCCATTTTTCGATTACCGCGGCGATGGCGTCATTCGATGTTGCAGGTAGAGAGATGTCGCCCTCAAGCGCCAGAAAGTCACCACCTAAATCTGCTACAGAAGCCGCTGTAGCGTCGAGGTTCGCCGTACGAGTTGCGAGCCCAGCGACATTAGCACCAAGAGATGCACAGTGAATTGCGATTGCTTGACCGATGCCACGAGAGGCACCAGTGACTAAAATATTCTTACCTTGTAGAGATTTTTCCATTACGTGAGCATTTCGGTTATAGAGTCAAAATTGTGCAGTGCGGAGACCTTGGCCTCGCGATTAATCTTGCGGGCCATTGCTGTGAGAACCTTGCCTGGAGCGGGTTCAATGAAGTGACTGTCGGAAGTGGCCGACATAGCGGCGAATGAGTCCTGCCACAAAACCGGAGCACAAAGCTGTTGCTGCAAGTTTTCGCGCAACACATTAACGTCAACAGATGACTTAGCAGTGGCGTTCTGCCAAACAGGACACTGCGGAACATTGAAGTTGGTCTCGGCAAGTGCCACACCCAGCTTGTCAGCGGCGGGACGCATTACCTCTGAGTGAAAGGCACCTGCAACGCTTAGGCGTATCGCACGGCGCGCGCCTGCTGCAGTGGCAATATCTTCTAGTTTTTCTAGTCCGCCTATTTCGCCGCTGACAACAATTTGCCCTGGCGAGTTAAGGTTAGCCACCTGACAAATCATGCCCGTGGCAGCGCTGGCTTGTGCACATAAGTCGTCGAGCTGTTCGCGGTCGAGCCCCATTACGGAAGTCATAGATGAAGGCTTGGCCGCGGAAGCACTCTGCATAGCTTGTCCGCGCAGCTGAACCAGACGCAAGCCTTCGGCGAAGCTAAAAACTTTAGCTGCGCACAGCGCCGTGTATTCGCCAAGCGACAAACCGGCTGTTTGAACAGGAGTAATAGCCTGTTGTGCGTACTGCTCTAAAGCAGCAAGCGCAGCTAGCGAGCAAACATAAATAGCTGGCTGAGCGATGTCTGTTGAGATCAGCTTCTCTTCCGGGCCATCGAAGCAAATCCCTGAAAGGTTATAGCCAAGCACTTCGTCCGCTTCAGAAAAAACATCTTTAGCCGCAGATGAATGCTCGACAAAATCGCGACCCATGCCGACAAATTGCGCACCCTGACCCGGAAAAATTAAAGAATAGTTCATCAAGGATTACCAGCGAATACGGGCACCAGCCCAAGTCAGGCCAGAACCAAATGCAGCAAGCACGACAAGTTTACCTTTTTCAAGGCGCCCTTGGTTGCAAGCTTCCGTTAAAGCAATCGGCACCGAGGCAGCTGATGTGTTGCCGTAGTAATCGATATTGATAAACATTTTGTCTTCGGCAATATCAAGCATCTCCATTGTCTTTTCTAGGATGCGGCGGTTTACCTGGTGCGGCACAATCAAACCTAAATCATCGGGATCTTGACCTTCCATGCCCCACTTCATTAAGCTAATCATTTGCGACACTGCGAAGCGATAAACCTGGCGGCCTTCAAGGCGAATCAAGTGTGTGCCCTCTGCCAATATCTCAGGCGTGATTGGCTCAGCGCCTCCACCACGCGGACGCGTGATAAATTGCGCACCGGCGCCATCCGCTCCAAGCGTCAAATCTTCAATCAAGCCTTGCTTGCAAACAGCGTGTGGTTGTAGAACCGCTGCGCCCGCACCGTCAGAAAAAATAATGACCGAGTTGCGGTCGTAGATGTCGGCAATACGCGACAAAGCCTCGCCACCGATAACCAAAATGTTTTTATAAGTACCGGTCTTTATAAATTGACTACCTATGGATAAGCCATAAATAAAACCCGAACAGGCTGCTTGCACATCGAAAGCGCCTGCATCTTTACAGCCCAGATTCTCGTGTACAACGCAGGCACTAGCAGGGACGCCTTGATGGTCGCCAGAAACAGTACACACTATAACGAGGTCAATATCTTCGGCAGCGACACCGGAATCATCGAGTGCCTTTTGCCCAGCTTCAGTGAACAGATCAGATGGCTTACGATGATCTTCGAGCCAACGACGCTCTTTAATACCTGTGCGCTGCACAATCCATTCGTCGGAAGTTTCGACGAATCGCGTGAAGTAGTTATTGTCTACCCTGCGCTCTGGAATAGCGTAGCCTAAGCCAGCTATTCCGACATCGGTGTTAGTATTAGTCATGGAGTTAGACATTCTCCGTGTGCGCCTGTAGAGATTCAACAATATGTTGGTTAACACCTGTTTTAATCTCAGCTCGCACAATCTCGAGAGCTGGCAGCACCGCCGATGCTTTAGAACGTCCGTGCCCAACAAGCACCACCCCATTAACACCTAGCAAGTTAGCACCACCCGCCTCGGAAAAATCAGAGACGCCTAATAGTTGGCGAACTACGTCTTTCATTTGATCATCGTGTCCTCGTTCGTGGCCGACTTGAATGACGCGCTCGCCAAAGCCTTCGACGACTTTCAAAACCATGTTGCCAACAAAGCCATCTGTGACAAGGACGTCAGCGACGCCATTGAACAACTGGTTGCCTTCGACGTTGCCAACGAAGTCAAGCCCCGAATCTTCCAAGCGTTTATGGACTTCTTGCAGCAAAGGAGAGCCCTTCGATGCTTCACCACCGATATTCAGCAAACCAATAGTTGGATTACTATGCTGATGCATGTCACGCGAGAATGCGGCGCCCATCAGAGCATAATGGAATAAGTGCTCGGGCTTCGGGTTTGGGTTCGCGCCCGCGTCGAGTAACACGAACTTGCCATTTGCGCCAACTAGCGTTACCGCAATGCCTGGCCGACGCACGCCAGGCAGCAAGCCAAGCCCTATTGTCGAAGCGGCAACAGCTGCACCTGTGTTGCCAAAAGCAACAATGCCGCCAGCCAATCCATCACGGCAAGCTGCAACAGCTTTAAGAATGGAAGCGTCAGGTTTACGACGAATCCCATCGATTGGCTTCTCGTGGCCAGCGATGACATCGGTCGTATGAAGTATCTCAGGGACATCACTTACACCAAGCTCGGCAAACTGTGCGGCGATAATATCTTGCGGCCCCACAAGCAATAATTCGTCGGCAGTGAAATCACCACTGAGCAAAGCCTGCGCTACACCTGCAACAAGCTCATGTGGCGCATGATCACCACCGAGCATATCCACTGCTATACGCATGCAGTTTAAAACTCGTCTTTAACGACTACTTCGCGGCCAGCATAATGTCCGCAGTTGTCGCATACAGTGTGCGGGCGCCCTACGGCATCGCATCTTGCACATGCCCGTAAAGGAATGTTAGGTGCCTGTATTGCTGCGCGACCCTTGCGGGCCCGTGATTTGGAGTGTCTTCGCTTTGGAACTGCCATTTTTCTATGTACCCATTAGGTATGGAGTCGCACATTTTCGCAGATTTGCGCTGATTGGTCAAGTCGTGATTTCCGCAAAAAGGTTTTCAACCTTATCTGGCAAATTAGAGCCATCTGAGCCCTTGCCTTGGGCAAAATCGGGGCGTCCGCCGCCACCGCCACGGATGAGCTTGCCAAATTTCTTGGCTAGATTGCCCGCCTTATAGTCACTGCCCTTTTGGACGAGAAAACAAAACGGCACGTCACTCGCATTGCCACCCGTAAGCAACAACACTTCCTGATCACACTTGCCCTTAAGCGAATCAGCTATTTTTCGCAATTCATCGGCTTCAAGATTACTGAAATGTTTGCTTGCAAAAATACCTATTTCGAAGTCGAGGCTAGCAAGGACTTCATCGGCTGTTGGCAAGGCGACCGCCTTGGTTGCTTTGGCTTGCTTAAGGTCTTCTTTAAGAGCCGAAACCTTCTCAATTAGCTTGGCTGCCGGAGTCTTCAGCTCGGCCTCTAGTTCTGCTAAAACCTTGCGTTCGCTATTCATTACATCTAGTGCAAGATGAGAAGCGACAGCTTCAATACGCCGTACACCCGACGCGAGTGCGCGATCAGACAAAATGCGGAACAGACCGATCGAGCCGGTGTTTTCTACGTGGCAACCACCACACAATTCATTTGAGAAACCAGGCACCGAAACAACGCGTACTTCGTCGCCATACTTTTCACCGAACAAAGCCGTAACGCCTGAAGCCTTGGCTTCGTCAAGTGACGAAGTGTGAATGTCTAAATCGGTGGCATTGAGAATCTCTGAAGTCACAGATTCTTCTATTTGCGCCACAACCTCGCGACCCAA
>CAXGOF010000080.1:0-7787 GCA_964011335.1 uncultured bacterium | reverse complement strand
GTAGGTAGCCTCTTCTGGGCGCTCGTCTATCAATAACACAATCAGGTGAACATCAGGGTACAAGGCCTCCATAGCGCTTGCTATATCCATCATAATAGTGGTCTTACCTGTACGCGGAGGCGCAACCAATAGTGCGCACTGACCACGCCCGATGGGAGACAGCAAATCAATTACGCGCATAGAAAGCTGACCTTCTTGCGGATGCAAACCTAACTCGTAATGGAAATCAGGATCGATTACCGTACGCTTCTTAAAGCTCTTGTTGCGCCGATACTCATTTGGAGTTTGACCATCAATAGTCTCGATTTTATTAATCCGCGCAGACTGGTGTCCCGATGAACAAAAACCGCTACCCTCGATTAGCGAGCCATTCTTTAAGGCTAAGCGCTTAACCAACGCTTTAGGCAACATCGGATCACTATCCTTGGCCATCAAATCATTTGATGGTTGCCGCAAGAAACCTGTGCCATCTTTTCTAATATCGACAATGCCTGCGCAACTTTGTGATTCTTGTTTGCCGCCACCGCCATTACCCCTGCCATTTTGCGCTGCAGAATCGCGCGGCCCACGAGCATCGCGGTTGGAATTAGGCTTACCATCGCGCTGCTGTCGTTGCTCTTCGAGCTGCACCAATGCTTCATTCCTGCGGCGGCGAGGTCGCCCGCTGCGTGGTTTAGTTTGTGCCCCATCGTTTTCATCGCTACCCCCGACAGTCTTTATTGGCTCTCCGGCAGAAGTGTCTGCGGTGGAAGGCGACAAAGAATTACGGCGGCGTTTGCGACGTCTACGCGGGGAAGGTGATTTTCCCTGGTTTTCTGTCACGATTTCTTAGTAAGGATGTCTCAAAAAATTAAATCAACAACGAAATTAGGCCTAGTTTCAACACCGGCAGCGCTGGATTTTTGTCCGAGACAATAGTCAGTATACAGCATTTACCGCCCAAGGTCGACAAATACTCCACCATTTGCCTGCGCTAAATTACTCAAAAAACCACTACTAAAGTTGCCAATGGACAGAGTATGGATGACCACTTTGCGGAAACGGTTAACATCGGCGATTGCCTGCTCAATATCGCGTGTATCAATCAATAAGCCGGCCGTAGGCTTACCATCCGACAAGAAAAACATGGTGTCAGCAGCCAATTCGCTATCGTCGAGTACTCCGCCAGTAACCACAGCACGTTTCTTCGGGTCAATTTGGACACCAAGCCCAGCCATTAGGCCGCCATAGGAGTTGGTGCGCCCCTGTTCGCCTTTGCCAGATTTATCACTTAATGGCTGCAGTTTACCAACCCATGCCATCGCACTTTTCTTATTTAGGCTATTTGCCTTGACTGGCTTATTGCGCCACGAATAAACATTTGATGCATAGGAGTGAACATTAAAAATAACATCGTCACCCAGGGAATCAATGGAACGCGCAAGTTCTTCGCGCACGATATCCAGTTTCGTGAACTGAGTGAATCCACGCTCACGAAAGTCATCCTTTGAAATGACCTCTTCGGCCATCGAGCCTGACACATCAATCACAAATACTATTTGTCGGCTTGAAGTTTCGATACCCATGAAGCTGCCTTCCGTTTTGTTATTCGTCGGATGATACTCGGCATTTGCCACAGCACGTGCGGACCGTGACTTCTCAATTTGTGCCAAGCTAGGCAATTCATAATGTTCTTTTGCGCGCTGCCACCAATCGCTCCAGAGTTGCGGGTTGTCATTGAACTGATTATCCGTTATTGCCACTAAAGTCGGCCAAACCTCTTCGGAAAGTCGCCCCTTCGCACTAGCCAATAAATCGACCAAAGGACCAATGGCTTGCTTAGAACGCACTGTTCGCAATGCAATACAAGCGGCCACATTCACCGCCGATAGCTCGTCATCAAGCGCGGCAATGAGTGGCGGTGCCGCTACATCTTCATGTGCAAGCCCCATTTGCTCAAGAGCCTGAACAGCGGCGGCACGGATAATCCCGTTGGGGTCGCTCGCCAGTATTGCGCTGATGGACTCTATCGATAGGTAGTTTTTTAGATTACCGCATAAATTTACTGCCCACAATCTGCATTCAAGATCGGTACTTTCTAAGTAGGCCCGTCCGGCTTCTGAGAAATCTCGCCAGCGCATGTCACTGGCAGCATGCAATATTGCAGCAATACGACCATCCTTTTTCCCTTCTTCGACCACTTCGAGCAGAGGTAGACGATTAAGGTGATCTTGAAAACCACTCAGTACGATACGCGCGGCACGAGCCGCATCGGGCTGCTTATCGGTAAGCACAGGTATCAACACCTCGGCAATAGAGACTGATTCTTCACCCGCGAGTGAGTAAACTAGCTCAACCCGCATAGACGGGTCTTTCTCTTGGCGGAAAAACTTTTTAAAGTCTTTAGCCATTTCATCAGCCTGAAATAAAAAGGTTGAGCTAATCAGCAATGTAGAAACAAGCATTGGCACAGATTAGCATCTTCATGAAACTTTCGCTCAGCTCCCATCTGCTTGTTTACTCTGACTTGCAAAGCCCTAGCCTTAAAGCGCTAGCTGAAGGCGGCGTGCCGCAACTTGAGCTCTGGCTAGCTGAGCCGCATGTCCCATGGCGCAATGCCGAACGACTGAGTGCATTTAAGCAACAGCTCGACGATTTCGGATTAACAGTACCTAGCGTTCATTTGCCCTTCTACCCATCGGTACCGCAGCTGATGAACGATAACGCACGTTGGTCAGTGATTGATCCTAGCGAGTCGCAGCGAAGAATCGCTATCGATGGCGCCGCGCAGGGACTCGCCGCATCCGCCACTCTAGGTGCCGAATGCGCGGTGTTGCATTTGGGATGGCAGAAAGACAACTGGAATGCGCACAGTTACGGCTGGTCACGCGAAGCCGTCAGTGAGTTGATGGTGGTAGCCAAAAAAGTCGGCGTAAGGCTGCTTCTTGAAAACATCATTTCGCCGGGTACGCGCGTGAGTAAATTAATGGAATTGCTCGACGAAGTCGATCCGCGTGGTGAAGTTGGAATTTGCTTAGACCTAGGTCACGCTAACATCGAAGGCGATGTCGCCTCCGAGTTATTACTCGCAATGCCAAGACTGGATCATATTCATCTGCATGACAACGATGGTAGCGAAGACGCTCATCTCTGTCCTGGCAGCGGCACCATTGCATGGCCACAAGTTATGGGTTTATTACAGGATAATGGCTTCGATGGCTATGCCGCGCTAGAACTGCGTGACTATTCAAGAGGGGAGCACACTGCAGCTCAAATCATCGATAAACACTTTCAGCAATCTGCCGATTTCATAGAGCAATGGTACAAGACATAGCTCTGCGGTTACTCGGCGAAGGATTTACGCTAAGCGAGCTAAGCCCTGAAGCTAGCTCTCGGCGCTACTTCCGCGTTCATGGCAAGCAGCTGTTGATAGTCACCTGCGATCAAGGCCCTGCCATCGCATGCCAAGAGACACTCACGAGTTGCAATATTTACTCTCCAGCCTATGGTAATCACACGGATGGCGGTTACATCATCGAAGACTGTTGTGATATGCATTTGTCACACGCAGCGACAACAGAAAACTATCGTATGCTCATAGAAGACTGGCACAAATTTAGTCGTTGTACATTAGCCGCCGGTCATCCGAATTATGATTTGGCTCTTGATACTGATTTGTTTAAGCGAGAATTGAAGCAGTTTGTGGACAGCTATTTAATCGGATTCAAGAAATTGGCTTTGAGTACTATCGACTTGCAGCACATAAACGAATTATGCGCTGCGCTTGCTCGCGACGCTTCTTTCGGGCCGCAATGCTTACAACATCGCGATTTTCATTGTCGCAACATCATGTTGTACGATAAGTACCCGCGTCCGATCTGGATTGACTTTCAAGACATGCGACGTGGCCCTATATTTTATGATCTAGCATCTCTTTATACCGATGCGTATCTTGATTTAAACGACGAAGTGTTTGGGCTGATTATTGAGGCCGTTGACAACCTCGGTGATGAGCATGCGATGCACACTGAAGAGGCACATCCACAGTTCCAGGCAACTGCCCTGCAACGTGTATTGAAGGCCCTCGGAACCTTCGGTCTGCTCCTCAACAACGGTCGCGATGACTACGCAGATGCTGAGCGGCGCGCAAGTATTTGTGCAATTGCCCTTTTAGACCAATTGCCCGATTACTATGATTTACGTAAGTACCTTTGCTAATGACTACTGCCCTACTTCTTGCCGCTGGCAATGCCACGCGCCTTGGTGAAGTTCGTAACGAATTCGCTAAAGCAAACGTACCTGTGAGCGGCACCACTCCACTACGTTTTGCTTTAGAAGCATTGCGCGATGCTGGATACCATAGAGTGTGGGTTAACCTCCATTACAAAGCGAATCAGGTTCGCGAACAAGCGATACAATATGCCGGTGATCTCGAAATAAATTTTTTGTACGAAGGCAAGTTACTCGGAACGGGCGGCACGCTGCTCGAAGTTTGCCAGCGCGATTTCAAATTGCCCCAATTAATGCTTAACGCAAAAGTATTTGGTGACTTCCACTTACGCCAAATGCTAGATTCTCCAACCGGAAGCCTAATGTTGCATCCCAAAACAGATTCAGCGAATTTTGGAGGATTGTATTTTAAACCAAATCTACAAATCTCAGGATTGGCCTCTAAAGGCCAAGTCATTGGCGGTGATCACAAGTGCGCCGTTTACACAGGCATCTGCAGTCCACACCAACTTTGGGTTGATAAACTGCATCAGGCACGCAAAAAACATCCGAACGGTTTACTGTGCATGATTCGCCACGGTTTACTGCCAGCGATTGCGCAAGACCCAACACATGCCTTCGCCGTGCTGCATCGCGGCGATTGGTGTGAAATCAGTACTCCGCAACGTATTGCCGAGGCTGCCAAGTGGCTACAGAGTACCGCTAGTCACGCAAACTAGCGTCAGCATTGCGCAGTACTCGCTTGGCGCCAACGCGTTCGGTTAATCCGCGCGAGTCAAAGTACTCGAGCAACGGCATTAAGTACTTACGAGAAGTGGCGTATTTGTCGCGTAACGCAGGAATATCCATGCCGCCATCTTTGAGCTGTGACACCACATCACGGGCTAACTCGGTTACGACGCTGGTCGCAAACAGCATCTCCGCTTCAGGAGAAATGCACAATTCACTGTCTAACAAATAATCTGACATCTCTGTTTCTAGGACATCGGCTACAGGATGGCTCTGCCAGAAATCTTGCCAAGTCGGAGGCTGCAATTTAAATTCGACCAACAACGTAACCAAATGAGCAGCACTCGCGGCAAATTGCGGGTCTACGTCTACATTTAAGATAGTCCAGTGTTCCCCTTTGGTGACTTTAAGATTTACCTGCGCCAACATTTCACTGCTGAACGACGCCACAACGGGCCATGACTTCTTGCCCACCTGCTGGCGCAACAACGACATCGGAATGCGTAAACGATTAGAATTCTTGCTGCAAAAATGCTGGACCGTAGCCTCAAGCACATCGAGGATGCCCTGCGCTTCGCCGACGGCCACATAAGATTCGGCCGAGGTCACTTGCACGTTTTTCTCAGCGACCTGGGCACTAAGTAACTCACGCATTGCCAGTGGCGAATAGCTTAAACTGCGACATAGCTGGGCAACCGTTTGCGCTTGCCCAGTATCTTTATTCAATATATGCAACAACAACTCACTAGGATTATTTATTACATCAATTTGCTGCAACCACCACTGCATTTCATCGGCATCTCGCGAGCGTAATTTGTAGTCAGCAAACCCCAAAAACCGCAGGCTTCCGTAGTTAGCAGCGGGCGACGGGCGGCGCAGTAAACAGCGCTGTCCATGTGCTAAAAAGACCTCTTCATCTACGACGATGTCGGCTAAAACATGCTTCGAACTTTGCTGGCCATAACAATACAGCTTGCCGTGGATGGCGGCAGTACCGGCCATGACATGCACTTCACTGCCTGGCTTCGGCATTGTCAAACGCTCGCCAAACTCAATCGCGACACGCAGTAGCCTGCCACTATTCATAATTGCTGGCTCAATAATGACACTACCGGGATAGCAATCTTGCTTACTTAAATCAGGCAAGTTGAGTGCTGTGCGTAAACCGAGAACCGCCGTTTCTGAACTTTGGCCGTGCACATGAATCCGTCGTACACGCGAATCATGCGCACCCGGCATGAGCACAACGGTGTCGGACAGGTCAAGACGACCACTCGCACAAACACCCGTAACCACAGTGCCCGCGCCTTCAACGGCAAACGAACGCTGCATATGCAATACAAATCCTTGCGGGCGCGGAGGACGATTCGCCACTCGCTGCGCCAACTCGACCACTGCGCTTTTGAGTTCGCGCATACCCCGACCACTATGCGCGCTGACCGCTAGGCATAGACAGCCTTCCCAGACGCTACCGGACACCATTTCTTCGACCTCAAGTTGCACCAACTCGAGGGTTTCGTCATCAACCAAATCACACTTCGTAAAAACAAGCAATCCTGGCTCAACTCCTAGCATGGTGAGCACTTCAAAGTGCTCCCGCGTTTGTTGCATGATGCCATCATCGCAAGCGACAACTAACAAAGCGGCACTCATCCCTGTTGCCCCTGCCACCATTTTGCGCACTAAACGCTCGTGCCCCGGGACATCGACAAAACCAATTTCGGTACCATCCTCAAGCTGCATTTCACCGTAGCCCAAACTAATCGTCATACCACGCGCCTTTTCCTCTTGATGGCGGTCAGGGTGTTCTCCGCACAAGGCGGCAATGAGCGCTGACTTGCCATGATCGATATGGCCAGCAGTTCCGAGAACAACAGGGATGGGATGGTGGTGCGACATTACAATGTAATCATGAGTCAACAGCAACCGCCGGTGAACACACTCGGACGTAGTTTAACCAAGCGCTATAACCGGCGCCTACGGCGCGTAATGCTGGACTTGGGTTTGACTTGTCCTAACCGCGATGGCGCCACTGGCTATGGCGGCTGTATTTACTGTGACTTGTCAGGTAGCGGCACAGGCGCATCGAGCCGCAAGCAAGATATCGAAGCGCAGTGGCAAGAAGGGTTAACCCGTGCGCAGCGCACCAATCCCGAAGCGCCGTCAGCAATTATTTATTTTCAATCTTATTCGAATACCTACCCCGATTTAAGCGCGCTCAAGTCTTCCTTCGACAGGATACACCTTTGGGCAGCAGATGCACCCATTGTCACTATTGGCACACGCCCGGACTGCTTTAGTGAAGAAGCTGCACAACTGCTTGCCGAGCAACTAAAGTATTTCGAAGAAGTGTGGATAGAGTTTGGCCTAGAGTCTGCCGACGATAATGTGCAACGCCGAATCGGCCGTCACGATACATTAAAAAACTTTCGCGATGCCTGTAAACTCGCGCACAAATATGGCTTAAAAATTGTCGCGCACTGCATGGCTGGTTTACCTGAAGAAAAAGAAGACGGATTATTACGTCAAGTCGAAGAAATCAACAACGCTAACTGTCATGGCATCAAGTTCCATCAGCTCATGGTGCTACGCAAAACTATTTTAGCCAAACAATGGATGAATGGTGAGATTGAGTTGCTCGACGATAAACAGTATATTCAGAAAGTGGCAGATGCACTTGAAATGCTCGACCCCGAAATTATTGTGCACCGCTTAGTTGCTGAGGCGCCAGACAGTGAATACCTAGCACCGAAGCCGTGGCCGGGTCGGCAAAAAGTGCACTCGCGCATCGAGCTCGAAATGAAATTACGGGGCAGCACCCAGGGCTGCAAAAGAAAAACACCTTAGAT